>CAZBOX010000001.1:0-17884 GCA_964493595.1 uncultured Candidatus Obscuribacterales bacterium
CTCTCATTGAAGCGCTGCAGTCAAAAGGCACGAATACGAAGCTCACCGAAGCCTTCGGAAGTTTGAAGACGGGCGTTCAGCAGCAGGTTGCAGCAGAGCGCGGCGTTATGCAGACACCGGTTTTAGAGATGAGCAAATGGAAAGGGGAAGACCTCCTGATTGCAGTAAAACCGACGGCGCCCCGCAAGCCTGTCGTCGACTTCGATGACGCCAAACCTCCTGCAAAAATGCCGGCTACGCAGCCTGAACAATTAGCGACTCTACCGCCTGCGGCAGCTAGCACCACAGGCGGTGCAAAAATCCCAGACCTTTCCGGTGCCTGGATCGGTTCGAACGGTATCAACTACGTGTACTGGCAATCGGGTCGCACGATCGGCTGGGACATGAATGGAGTAACCCTGCGCGGCACAATCTCCGAAGATGGAAAGTCTCAGGTTTCTCAGTGGACCGGAGCGACTGTAGGCTCAGGTTCTTCGACCATTGAAACCGACGCCAATGGCAAAGCAATCCGTCTGGTCTGCAATGACGGTGTAGTGCTGATTCGCCCAGAAATAGTAGCGATGCAGAATTCGATCAGCCTGGAAGCCCAGAAAGGTGTGGGAGGAAGCACGCCAAGCGTGGCCGGGCAATGGCTGGGAGGCAATGGCATGCGCTACCAGATCTGGCAAAGTGGCAATAATTTCGGATGGAAACTGCCTAGATTGAACGAAGTCGGTATTGGCGTCATCAATCCTGATGGACGCACGGGCAGCTGCTCCTGGACAGGCCCATACGCCAGCAGCGTGACTTTCACTCTGCAAACCGACAGCAAAAATAGAGCCATTCGGATGGTAACGAATACCGGTGCGGCAATGTCCCGCCTCGATTAGTCAGAGGCATCGGGCAAATTTTATTTGAAAAAACGTCCAAGACCACCCGGCGATTTTCGGCGGGGTTGGGCTTTTAGGCGGGGTGTCTGATATTCATTTGCTTGAACTTTTTTCGAACGTGGAAAGCCATTAAAGCCTCTATATAGATTTTCGAAGAGGCGACACTTACTAAAATCAGGGCTAATTTGCCCCATGTTATCCGGGCGCTTGGAGTTCATTTTGGCGAATCAAGAATCAACCCCCCTTCGAAAACCCAGCCCAGCATTGGCGGCGGGATTGGCTCTCTGCAGCATGTCGATGATGCTACTGGAACTGGTGATGACGCGTCTTTACAGCGCCAGCACCGGTTATCACTTTGCTTTCATGATCGTTTCGATTGCCATGTTCGGCTTGACCCTCGGCGCCCTCTACACAATGGCATTTGCAAGCAAAAATGACGATAAAACCGAGCCACTCCTGAGTCTCTCGTCGTGCCTCTTCGCTGCGGCGATACCGACATCGGCAGGGTTGCAGATTTTGGCGTTCAAACCGCTGGTCGGCATGGGAGCATTCGCGTGGATCTTCGTCAATTTTCTGCTTTCAGCAATTCCATTTTTCTTTGCCGGAATAGTCATCTGCAAATGTCTGACTTCGTATGAGCAAGTAGGCAAACTTTACAGCGCAGACTTATTAGGCGCAGCCGTTGCCTGCCCGCTGCTCGTATTCTTGCTTTCTCAAATTTCAGGACCTTACACCCTGATTGTCTCAGGAGTAATTGCCGCTGCTGCATGTCTTATGTTCGCCTTGACCATGTCCGGCGCAAATAGAACTAAAGGTGCAGTGCAAGCCGCTATAGGACTGCTAATTTGCATTGCCTGGAGCTTCTCTCCCACTCAAGAAATGAGCTCGAAACAAATTCCGGGCATTGACCCAAGCACCATCGAGGCAGTCAAATGGAGCCCGATAAGCAGAATTATCGTAGCCAAATTCGTCGGACCGGCGCTTACATGGGCATCAGTTCCAGCTGAAAAGCAGGTTTCAAAACCAATCCCTCAGAAAGGTCTCTACATAGACTCCGGCGCCTTCACTGTCATGACCGGCAAAGCGACGCCGGAAGAGATGCTGCCGATCAAGCAAGACATTACCGCTGTGGCCAACCGTTTGCGTCCCGGCAACAGCCTTTTCGTCATAGGCGTTGGCGGCGGGCGCGACATTCTTACAGGACGTCTTTTCGATCAAAAGAAGATTGATGGACTGGAAGTAAATCCTGTTCTTGTAAAACTGCTCAAACAGGAATACGCCGATTTCAATGGACATCTGGCCGAACAGCCCGGAGTGAATATCGTCAATGACGAAGCGCGCAACTGGCTGTCACGCTCCGGCAATCAGTACGGCATCATTCAATGCTCTCTGGTCGACACATACGCAGCTTCTACTTCAGGAGCTTTCGTATTGACGGAAAATTCGCTCTATACGAAAGAAGCGGTTCTGCACTATTTGAAGCATCTCGAACCGAAAGGGGTTCTGTCATTGCTTCGCTGGGGTAATGAAGAAGAACCGCAACAGCTCACTCGTCTTCTCTACCTGACGAAAGACGCGTTTAAAAAACTGGGCTTATCTAATATTGAAAAACATGTGATGCTGATTTGTGCTCCTTACCGACTGGGCGATATCAGCGTAGGAAACATGCTGGTTTCCAAAGAAGAATTTTCCCACGCAGATATTGAATTGATTCAGTCGCTCTGCAAAGAGCTGGGCTATAAAGCTCTTCTTTTGCCTGATCTGGTCAAGAAAGAACCGTTCTACAGCGCACTTACGAATCCAAACGACATGCCGTCGGATCTGCCCAGCGAGGACCGACCATTCTTCTTCAGCCCGGCTACCGAACTTGTCGCCCAGAGCAAGAAATCAGAGGGTGGAGCCGGCGGTTTGGCTCTTGTACTCTTCACATTGCTGCTCACGATCATACTGGTTGCTTTCACTATCGTGGCACCGGCGTGGATCAAATTCGGCAGATCTGCCAAACCAGAAGGAGGTTTTTTCCAATCGGCTGGATACTTTCTTTCCATAGGCTTCGGTTTCATTCTCATTGAAGTCGGGCTGATAGAAAGGCTTTCAATGATCCTGGGCAATCCCACCTTGAGCCTTTCGCTGGTGCTCTTTGTCCTTCTGCTTGCATCGGGAAGCGGAAGTTATGTAGCCCAGAATTATCTCGACAAAGGCGTGCCGCGAATCAAATTGATGCGCATCTCTTTGCTGGTTTCCGCCTTTCTGGGAGCTGCTCTGGCCGGAATTCTCTACGTGACGGGAATGGAGCTGGCGCTTTTGGAATTGATTCCGCGCGCATCTATTTCAGCACTCATGGTTGCTCTGCCGGGCTTTTTCATGGGCTGGGCATTCCCATTAGGTTTGGGCTTCTTCGGCGAAAATCAGTTTGAAGCACGCTCATGGTTCTGGGCGGTCAATGGTGGTGCAACTGTTTGCGGGTCCGTTCTGGCAGCCGTTCTTTCAATCGAATTCGGCATTTGCATAACTATGATCCTGGGTGCTGCTTGCTACATACTGGGCATATTTTGCGCGGCTCTGGCAGTCAAGCCGGAAGCCGTCGAAGCGCAAAGCTAAGCGATTCAAAAAAAAGAGTTGCACTGATAACAATGCAACTCCATTACTCTTGAGGGCTGTGAGTTAGAGGGCAGCGCCGCTCAGTGCGCCGACGAACTCAACTTTGACAGGCTCTTTGATGACGCCGCGCTTGTGAGCTTCGGCAAAAAGTCGAGAGATTGCCGCGCGACCTTCATCACCGTAGTCGACAGTCATTTCATTTACGTACATGCCGACGAATTTGTCTGCCAACTCGGGTGGCATATCGCGGGCGAATTCGAGCGCATACTCCAGAGCATCCTTTCTGTTAGCCAGGGAAAATTCGATTGACCCCTTCAGCAGCTTGGTTGCATGGTCGATCAGTTCAGCACCCAAATCTTTGCGAATGACATTGCCTCCGAGCGGCAAAGGCAGCCCTGTTTCGTCGAACCACCATTGTCCGAGGTCGACTATTTTCTCCAAGCCCATGGTTTGATAAGTCAATTGGCCTTCATGGATAATCAGGCCGGCATCTGCCTTTCCATCTCTCACGGTTTCGAGGATCTGATCGAAAGGCACTTCCACAGTCTTCAATCCCGGCATCCACATATTCATCGTCAAGAAAGCCGTAGTCAGCTTTCCAGGGATAGCAACCGTGAGGTTTTTCAAATCTTCTTTCTTGACGCCGGGCTTGGCGATCACCATCGGACCGTATTTGAAGCCCATGCTTGCACCGCACGGCATCAGAGCATATTTGTCGCTGACCAGCGGATAAGCAGCAAAAGAAATAGCCGACACTTCGTACTTGCCGTTGATAGCATCCTGATTGAGCGATTGAATGTCTTTCAAGACCTGATTTACTTTCAGCCCTTTAGTGTCAAGTTTGTCCTTGGCCAGGGCGTAAAACATGAACGCATCGTCGGAATCCGGACTGTGCGCAATCGTTATCTCTTTGTTCTCAAAAGACATGGCGGAGCTCCTTTATAAGCACTCAAATTGTCCACCTGACGGGCTTTGCGATCCTGAGGCGCAGATCATAAATGGAGCTAATCAAGCGTCAGCGCCCCGCCTGGGCAGGTTTTCAACAATTCATATTGCTTGTTAGATTTCGGCATATTTCAAAGACCACGAATAACCGAAAGCAAAATCAAAGCCTGGAGGTCCATTCCATTGGCTTGGCAGTATTTACGTTGGCACCCATGGGAGGACATTCATAGATTTTCTTCAGCGTATTGAGGTCGCGCTGGGTTATGTTGCCGGGCTTAGCAAGGGCCGCTTTGCCCCGGGCAGAGAAAAGCTCGCCGGCAAACATGACGTCCTGCGAATTGTCGCTGTGTCCGAAAAGTCCAATTGAATGCCCGATTTCGTGCATAGCGACATTTTTCAAAATACGCTCAGGGACATCAGGTGGATAGAAAGTGGGACGCAATAGATAGACACGGACCTGCATATGACCCTGCAAGATTTGCAAACGGGTTATGCCAAGAAGCTTGTTGTCGGCAAAATGATTCTCCCAGGTCAACTCGATGTCGGCAGGTTCATTTTGCGAAGCAACTTTGAGTGGAATATAGCTGCCCCACTTTTTGATTGTTTCATCCAGATATTTTCTCCATGATTCTGGAGACGATTGCGGCAAGCGCACTTTGAGAGGGAAACGGCTGAATCTTGCGCTGGAGATACCAGGGGGTCTCCAGATTGCCGAAAGATAATCCCCGGCTTTTTCGTCATAAGGCATTCCTTTGACCACGACAAAATAGTCTGCCTGACCCACATTTGGATTGGCGCCGACAGGCGCCATCGCCGGAGGAGTCTTCGAGGCGGCAGGCGCAGCCTTCACCGCAGGTGGTGGCATGGACGGCAAACCCTGCGGTAAGGTCGAAGTGTAGATGGGCTGACCGTAAGCAGGATACTGTTGTGTGGGCGGTGGATATTGCGCAGGCGCTAGAGGCTGCTGATACTGTGGCGGCTGCACGTACTGCGGCGCTGGATAACCATATTGGTTCTGGGGCGGCGGCTGGTACGGCTGCGGTGGTTGCTGATACTGCGGCTGCGGATAAGGCTGCTGATATGCCTGTTGATATTGAGGAGGCTGCCCGTATTGCGGCGGTGCCTGCTGGTAGGGCTGCTGATAAGACTGCGGGTATGGCGGCTGAGAATACTGTGGTTGATACTGAGGAGCCGGATACTGAGGCTGCTGGTAAGGCGCCGGCTGCTGATACTGCGGCTGCTGGTAAGGCTGTTGGGGCATTTGCCAATTGGGTGATGCCTGCGGTTGTTGAGGCATTCCGGAAGCGGGAGTGCCGCCTGACCGCCACGGCTGCTGAACCGGTGGCTGGCTGAAACCAGGCGCAGCCTGGGCAGGGAATGATTGAGCTGGCGCTGCGTAGCCCATCTGTGGTGCAGTTTGCTGGGGAGGAACGTAGGCAATTTGTTGATTGCCGGAAGGGCCGGCATAGCCTTGCCCACCACTCGATGGGTATTGGCCGCCGCTAATCTGTGGCACCGGAGGAGCCGCCGCCATTTGAGGCGTTTCAGCCTTGAGCTGCGGCATTGCCTGTCCTGCTGAAGGGTTGACTCTGGGTGGATAAATGTTGTTCGCCGTCTTCTGCGGAATCGCACCTTGCGCCAGCGAACTGGCCGAGGGGGTCTGCCCGAAGGCGCTCTTCATGCTCAGTTTCTGCTCCAGGCGCGCCAATCTGTCAGGTGCAGGCGCCGTACTGGGAGCCCCAAAAATCTCCTTTTCGAGATGGTCCAGACGATCATCGACTTCGTGCTCCGGGTAAGTCGAGCCAAAAGCTTGTTGCTCCAGCCTGGTGACCCGAATCTCTTCTGGAGAGGTCACGGAAGGTCCGGAGGATGGCGCCGGCACTGTCCTATTGGTCGTCCACCCTTCACCGGTCGCATTGCCTGCTGAGCCTCTGGTAGATTCGGGAAGAGGCTTTCCGAATTCGGGAATTTGCGAATCCGATGGAAATTGAGGCGGCGAATTGGAATAGTCGGGAGACTCGTACGGCGTGTATTTGTAATTCGGACCTTCAGATTGATCCGGGGCCTGTGGATTGACATCGCCTCGATTGAGTTGATTGCCTCGGCTTACGGGTTGACCATTAATGCGCCCTAGCGGATTGGGATTTTGTGCTTGCGGCGCCGGAGCCGAAGTGTCCATTTTTGCTTCCGATGGATCGATCGCTTTGAGAACAGGCTCGAGCTGGTTAGGAGCAGCAATAACTTGCTGTGAAAAACCGCTCACACTGAGAGTGAGCGCGCAAAACAAAGCAATCCGGCGATTTAGGCTGGCCTCTCTGGCTTTTCTGGCTCGGCTTACGATTTGCATTGAACTGTCTTTTGTCAGTCGGCGATCAAGTCTTCTGTGTATTCTCCGCCAATTCTAAGGCTTGTCTGCAAGTCCATTATTTGTTCTCGAAAAACCGGCCTTATCATTTTAGCGGGATTGGTGACGACATCGCGAAGAATTGCATAGGCACCAGGATCCAGCTCTTTCAGCATCTTGCGACTTTCTTTGACGGAAAATGCAGCTACACATTCAGCCCAGTATTCGTGCATGCTGGTACGTGCATATCCGGAAATAAAGACACGCTGGTGCACTTGCTGCGGAGTGAGAACTTCTGCATAACCTTCATAGCCGTTAGGCAACGGATAATAGCGACCACTCTTGGCTTTATGCTTCTCGTACAATTCGGTGATCAGAGTCTGAGTGGCTTGCGACAGAACGAATTCCAGTTGGTGCCCGAATTCGTGTGAAACGACTAGATTGACACGCACTTCAACATAAGGTTGCAGTCGGATAGCAATGACGGCAAGCGGTCCGAAGCGCTTGTAGAGCATGATTTCTTTCTCGAATTCTTCTTTGTCGAGAGTGACATTGCCATGCCTTACACCAGTTACGCCGGCGGCACCATGCCTGACATTGCCGAATTGCGCAACACCTTCGCTCTTTCGGACGATCTGAAGAAGTCCGCAAGATGCCCACAGCCGCATGCTCTCCATGACGTATTGTTTTTGCGGCGTGTTCAACTTATCGAAATCATCGAAATAGCGAATGATTTCGTTGTCTGAATAGGAGAGATTCTTGCGATACAGAGGTCGTCCGAACTCATGCGTCCAGGCCGATCCGTCCGACTTATTTCCTTCGAAATAAGAGTTGAGTTGAGTGTTTTCATCAAGCTTTCTGCGCGGCTCTTTCACTTCACGGTCGCGCACGTATATCTCGCCATCATCATCAAATTCACCGACCAGGCGGTGATCTTGAGTAGCGATGCGCCCGTTGATGACTGTAAGGACGACTCCGTTGTATTTGAGCGTTCCATCAGGTCCGACGCGCACTCCCGGCAAATCGAGTTCCATACCGGAAGAATCGATACCGCGAAAGACGCATCCTTCGATGTCGTCAATCGCCACCAGACCGTGTTTTTCGGTGAGCGGTCCAAAATTACCTTTCAAATACCCGTCTTCGAAAAGATAACCGCACTGGTTACCGTCGGCAGCACAAATCCTGCCATAGTCGACGAGGAACATCTCACCGCCCAGTTCGATAAATCCGCTGGGGCCTTGAGACTGCTCAGACATCGTAGAGACTTTGGTGGACATTTACCCCTGGTGCGTCACGGACCGAGATCAAGAAGCTTCTGGCATTATCAGCCGATTTTCCCATTCTGTCACCGATTTAGCCAGCACAAAAGCGTTTTAACCCCGAATTTTTCAGTTCGGAGCCAGAAGCTCTGAAAAGCGCCGATTTATTTACTTCTTAGCAGGCACCGGAGCGTTGGCTTTAGCCCAATCCGCAGCAAAGAGCGCCATTCCTGCATCTGTAAGCGGATGCTTGACCAGTTGCTTGAAGACCTTGTAAGGCATGGTCGCCACGTCCGCGCCCGCCAGCGCCGCTTGTGTCACATGCACAGGAGTGCGGATAGATGCAGCCAAGACCTTAGTGTCCAAGCCTTGCATGTGATACATCTCGACAATCTCAGCCACCAGAGCCGAGCCGTCCTGATTTATGTCATCAAGCCGGCCTACAAAAGGACTGATGAAATAAGCTCCGGCACGAGCGGCAAGAAGCGCCTGATTGGCGGAGAAGCAGAGAGTGACATTGACTTTGATGCCTTTTCTGGACAGCTGCGAAGTGGCAGCCAAGCCATTGGCGGTCAAGGGGCACTTTACTACGACATTTTCCGCCCAGGTGGCAATGTCCAGACCCTGCTCAACCATGCCGTCGACGTCCTCTGCGGTCACCTCGGCACTGACCGGTCCGTCCACTATGTTGCAAATTTCCTTAACGACGGTTTTGAAGTCCCGCCCCTCTTTCACAATCAGGCTGGGGTTGGTCGTTATACCGGAAAGCACGCCCCAGGCGTTGATTTCCTTGATTTCTTCCACGTTGGCGGTGTCGAGAAATAACAGCACGGCGCGCTCCTCTGATAAGTCCTCGTAAAATCTATCTGAAATATTCTGGTGACTTCAGTATAGCTAACAGAACTTGGGGATAAGATTTTTAGAAGCCGGTTGTAAACATCATCCCGGGTCTGTCCACAAGGCGGGAATTTCTCGTGAGCAGCAGATACCCCGAATCACCCACTGCCCTGCAAATTCTGGGGGCAACACTCTTTGGAGTGCTGGTCGGGCTCACCATCATTCACTTCACAAAACGCCCGATTTTTCCGGGCGTACCGGGGGCTCATCCGGCGCCGGTTATTGTTGCCGCAGGCGAAAACAAGCCTGTCATGTCCTTTCCCAGTGTTCCGAAGATTTCTTTGCTGCCGACGCTGGACCGCAGTATGAATATCCTGTGCATGGGTGTCGACTCGAATGGCAGACATGCTCAGCGTTTTCTCAATACGCGCTCGGATACGATGATGCTTGTCCATATCGATCCGGAGCTTAAAAGAGTCGGACTTGTTTCGATACCGCGTGACAGCAGAGTGAAATTGCCCGGAGCTCACGGCATCGACAAAATCAATTCGGCACACGCGCTTGGCGGTCCGGAATTGGCTGTTGAAGCCGTAAAAGAAGCATTCGCTGTACCTATCGACCATTACGTTGTCGTCGATACTGAAGGTCTGAAAAAGCTTTTCGAAGCGCTCGGACCGATGGAAATCATGGTCGAAAAACGCATGCGTTACAGAGATCGTGCCGCTGGTCTGCACGTAGACCTGGAGCCGGGTTTGCAAACACTTACTCCGAAACAAGTCGAGGAATATGTGCGTTTTCGCCACGATCCAAAAGGAGACATCGGACGAATAGAACGTCAACAATGGTTCATGCGTCAGGTTTCCAAAAAGCTGAAAGAACCGGCTGTGCTGCTGAAATTGCCTGACTTATTCAAATTCGCCAGCGATTACGTTGTCACGGATATGAACGCTGAAGAGATGGCGAAAGTTGCCAATTTCGGAAAAGATATTCAACCTCAGCAAGTGCAGACAGCGACCTTGCCAGGACACGCTGAATACATTCATGGCGGCAGTTATTGGATCCCCGACCCTGAGGCTTGTTCTGTGGTTTTCAGCCGCATGTTGAATGAGAAAATCACGGTCGCAGAACAGGAAGAAAAACGCCAAGATTACGGAAGCGATGCTGCTACCGCTGCCACCACATACAGTGACGAAGGCGAGCGCCCTGTCAAAATCACTATCAGATATCCTCGCGGACAGGAGCAAGAGGCACGCTCTCTAGAAACCGCTCTCAACGGGCTTGGTTATAAGGTCCGCTACATAATGCGCGGCGAGATGGCTGATTGCCAGCACGAACAGATCGTCCAGATGAGTTATCGTGCGGACAATGCACTTACTGAAACCTTGAAAGAGAAGCTTCCTCAACTCACAACCTGGCCCGTCAACGTCATGGTCGAGCCGCATTCATCGATTGACTTAACGCTTGTCTTGGCTCCCTGCACCAAGCTCAGTTTGTCGAATAAGACCGAAGCCGAAGCCACTGGTGCGACCAAATCAGAAGAACAAACCAAAGCTCATATATAAAAAACAAAAACCCATCCGGTGGGATGGGTTTGACAAATTTACAGGTTAATCAATCAAGGATGCATGCTACGCGCAAGTCGCATGCGGTGGGCTTGATGATTGAGAACTGGAGAATTAGTGTTTCCAGACGGAATTTCGCAGGTGCGTGGGAGCGGTGATGCGCTGTCCACAGTCTACGCAATTCGGAAACTTTCCAGCCGGCCAGCCGGAAGCAGGCATCACGTGACCGGCAACTTTGCAATCAGTCTTTGCTTTTGCCGGAGGCTTGAAAGAAAGCATCAGTGCGATTGATTTGATCATATTGCCGACGCCGCTGAAGAAACCCTTTTTCTCAGTGGTGACTTTCAGCTTTACCACTTCTTCTCTTGTGACTCGACGAGCGCGCGTGGTGTTGGCAATGAGTGAACGATCCATAGATTGAGGCATGAATGGCTCCTTCAGATGACTCTTTACATCATCGGAAAAGTGAAAAATATAGGACGCAACGCTTGATTTGATGGTGTAAGAATCGCATTTCTAAGATTAAATGGCAATGGTGAAATTACCATAATGTTAAGTTCGTCCCACTAATACCCCCGCTCCAGCTGTCCATGGCAATTTGCAAGCGGTTAATATTGGTCATGCTCATATTGGCTGATCGAGTCGTATCGGCAATTTGCGGATAACACAATTTCACCGGTCATCGCCGGGTAAGGTCAATTTTCTTCGAGGAAACGATGAGAAATTCAAGTCGAAATATCTTCATATTGGCAGCCGTCTCACTGGCACTGACAGCAGGTGTGTCGCCCCAGGCATGTTTTGCCAAAGCGACAAAAGTGAAAACGAAAGTTTCCACTTCTACCAAAGCTCAAACGCAAGGAGACTCCGAAACGGCTATCAAAGGTCAGCTCTCATCGCTAGCTGACGCGGCCGCCAAAGGCGACGCAGAGAAAATGGCTTCATTCTTCACTCTGGACGGAGCCTACGTTGATGAAGACGGTGTTCGCCACGAAGGGCAGCAATCACTGAAAGAACATTTCAATCGGCATGTCAGACCGGACGCTAGCTCTGCGCTCAAACTGGAACCGACAGCTATCCGCCTGATCGGCAATGACAGTGCCTGGATTGAAGGAAGCACAACGAGGCAAAGCGCAAGAGGCAAGCAAATCGACGCTAGATTCACGATGCTCTTGCAGAACAAAAACGGCACCTGGCTGATTCAATCGGCGTCCGAGACTTCCGTAAGCCAAGCATCGGCAGCCGATCATTTGTCCGACCTCAACTGGCTGGTCGGAGAATGGGTGGCAGAACAGGGCGATTCCAAAGTGAAGATGAGCGCCGAAAAGGTCGGCAACGGACATTTTCTCCACCTCAAATATTTGATTACAAAACCAGGACAGCAGCCTCGCATCGACACCCAGGTAATAGGCTGGGATCCCACGCGCGATCAGATAGTCTCCTGGCACTTCGATTCAAGCGGCGGATTCGGCTACGGAAGCTGGCGCAAAGAGAACAACAAATGGTTCATCAAAGCCGAAGGAGTGGAGCAATCAGGCTGGCAATCGAATGCCACCAACGTAATTTCAGTGAGCAACAAAGATTCGTTCCAATGGCAATCGATAAGACGCAATTCTGACGGCGTGATGTATCCAGATACAGAGCCGCTCACAGTCAAAAGAGTGAGCCAGTAGTCGGAGTCGATTTTGCTAGTAACACGAAAACAGGAACTACACATATGCGCAGACTGGTAGCTCTTACATCCATTTGTTTGTACCTCTCAATGATGGTGCCCTCATACGCACGCGGCGGCTTTGGCGGCGGCGGTTTTGGTGGCGGCGGGCATTTTGGCGGAGGCGGATTTGGCGGTGGTGGATTCGGCGGCGGTGGTCGCTCTTTTGGCGGTTTTGGCGGTGGCGGAAGCCGTTCGTTCGGTGGAGGCGGGGGCGGATTTGACCGCGGCTTTGGTGGCAGCGGCGGTGGCTTCGACCGTGGCTTTGGTGGCAGTGGCGGTGGCTTTGACCGTGGATTCGGCGGCTCGACCGGCGGTTTCGATCGAGGTGCCGGCGGATTCGGTGGGCGCAGCAGTGACAGCAATTTCGGCGGCGGCTTCGGCTCAATAGCCCAGAATCATGGCGGTCAAGGACTGGGTGGAGGTTTCGACCGGGGCAATTTTACAAACAGGCCGAATATTGGTGGCGGCGGCATCGACAACAAACCGGGCTTCGGAGGCAACCACTCCAATTTTCCAAACCAAGGCAATCATCCAAATTGGGGACAAGGCTCGCATTTCCCAACCGATGGCGGCTTCGGGAACATGTCGAACTGGAAGAACGGCAACTTCAACAACAATAATTTCAAGAATTGGAATCAAACCAACAACACCTTCAACAACAATTCCGTCCGCAATAATTTCAACTCTTACAACGTCAACAATTTCAACCACTGGGGTGGTTACGGCGGCTACGGTTATGGCTATGGAGCCCACGGCGCCTGGTGGGGCTACCCAGGCGGCTGGTACTGCCCGGGCTGGTCGTCTGCGACAGCCTGGACATGCATGGGTCTTACATCTTTGACTTCCTTTCTCGGCATAGCCGCTATGGCAAGCATGTCCGGAGGAGGAGGAGGCGGCGGCGGTGGCGGCGGCAGCAACAACAACAGCCCCACATCCGTCACGAATGTCACCTACGAAGGCGACAACGTCTATGTAAATGGCACGCCGCAAGGTTCGACGACAGACTATTACAATCAGTCAGTCGGTCTGGCTTCGCGTGGCTACCAGGATTTTTCCACGGAAAATTCCGAGGGAGCGGCGACCGACCCGGACAACTGGCGCTCACTGGGAGTGTTTTCGCTGGCTCAAGCAGGGCAGACCGAATCGTCGATGCTATTTCAGCTCGCCATAAATAAAGACGGGACTATCCGCGGCAATTATTTCAATCAATTGACCCAAGAGACGTCAACCGTTTATGGCTCGCTGGATAAATCCACTCAGAGAATTTCATTCACGATTGGACAAAACAATGGCACCGTATTCGATACCAGCCTTGCAGACCTGACGAAGCAAGATGCGCCTGTATTGGTGCACTACAGTGCGACCAACACGCAGCCAATGATGCTCGTGCGACTAGAGCAGCCCAAAACAGCATCATAGATTCAATCACAGCATCGGCGACGGACCTGCTTACAAGGAGCCGAACTTGCTAGAAGCCGCAAAAGAGCGACTTGAAGAAGCGCGCAGTGCAATGGCGCGTGGAGACACACAACAGGCGATTGCAGAAATCAGCGCCGCACTGGAGCTGGAGGCAAGCATTGATGGGTATCTAATTCGAGCGGAAGCCTATTTTTCCACAGGCAACGTAGACGAGGCGCTCGCAGATGTAGACAGGGCAGAAGAGCTATATGATGCAGACCCCAAATCTTCATCGATACTCTGGGAGCGTATAGATGACGCCAGAAGTCGCTACAGCCTGGCGAAAAATCCCGATCCCGGTCCACCCATAAAACAACGAATATCGGTCATGTTGCCGATACAGCTTTCCGACCCGGCCGAGCTTTTCATACGAATTAACAAGCGCAGAGAATTACAGTCGGATGGTAAGACTCTTTTGCGCAGACACGGCACCGTTATCTATGACATGGAAATTCTCGATCGCAACCCTGCCTGGGCTGAATCGATAATTGAGCTAACTAAAGGAACAAGAGCAAATTTCCACGCCGAATACATCTATAACCACACTCAGTTTTTTCATCTTCAGGCTCCCAATCTGGAATTCGTGCAAGCGACGAGAAATCAGTACGACGTTGCTTCCCAACTTCTGCATACGCTCGATCCTCTGATGCGCGCTGTCAATTCGCCTGTCGCTCTAATGAGAAACTCCAACCTTGTAAATGCGTGCGAAGAGATCTTCAATTGCGCGGCGGAAGAAACACCCGCAAATGTCTGTGCCGGTTTTTGCAAAGTCTACAACGATGAGACAAATGCCTGTCTTTTCACCGTTGGCATGCATGCGCTCGGCTATGCAGATGCACAGATTCCACACGCACTAATGCCTATAGAAATAGCCCAAGAAGTTCTCTATGAATTTCACGAATTCCAATGCATTGCTCTAACCTGGAACGTTGGCGATACAATGCAGTTTTCCTCCAAAATTACGAACCAGACCTATCAGCTCAACCTCTATCAATGCGGACGATTTGAAGCGCCTTCAGAAGCACGTTTCAACCAGTTCGGTTTATGGATTTTCGAAAACATAATCGCCTAGCGCAGCGAAAGACAATCAGGCAAGAAAAAAGGGACGCATTTGATGCGCCCCTTTCAATTGGTTTTCGATAGCGACCAGAACTAGATCATCTCTTCGATCAATTCCTGGTGAACGTTTTTCGCAAGACCAAGTTTTTGTTTTACCAGAGGACCTTTTTTGAGAACTGGTTCGTTGTCTTCGTAGGTCTCTTGCTCGGTTTTGTAGACGACACCCAAAGGGATTCTGTCGCCCCACTCGTAGGCTTTCTCGATTGCCTTGTAGAAGTCGGTAGGATCGTATCCTTCGTCTTCCAACTTATAGACGCGCTCTTTGAAGTACGGGTAGGTGTTGATCTTGTTGTAGGTTACGCATGGGCTGAACACGTCAATCAATGCGAATCCTTTGTGAGCAATACCACCGGCGATCAATTCGCCCAGTTGTTTTTGTTCACCGGAGAAACCACGAGCAACATAAGTTGCGCCCGAAGTGATAGCCATCACCAGCGGATTGAGTGGCGACTCGAAGTTGCCGGCCGGTGTAGATTTCGTCTTAACACCCTTAGCGGATGTAGGCGAAGCTTGACCGGTGGTCAAACCGTAAATCTGGTTGTCCATGACGACGTAGGTAACATCGAGATTTCTGCGCATCGCGTGGATCAAGTGTCCGACGCCGATACCGTAGCCGTCGCCATCGCCGCCGGTGATAACGACTTTCAAGTCGGTATTGGCGAGGTGGGCGCCGGTCGCTACCGGGACGCTGCGTCCATGCAGACTGTGAATACCGTATGCATGAATGAAGCCAGGAAGGTTGGACGAGCAACCGATACCTGATACGACGAGCAGGTCTTTCGGGTGAATGCCGCATTTGCCGGCTGCGGTTTGGACCGAGCGCAGCACGCCGAAGTCACCACAACCTGGGCACCAGTCTGGATCGACTGGTCCTTTGTATGTTTCGACTGGAAGTTCAATAACAGTAGCCATTTCTACCTCTTAAAAAATTTTGCTTGCCTGAATACTTACTTGCTTTCCACCGGTTCCTTCTCAAAGGAATAGGTAGAGCCTGTATGCACGCCGATCTTCATCTTGCCGCCATGCTTGCCGGAAGCTCTTTCCACAAGCTCGACGTTCCAGACTGGTTCGCCATGTCCATTGGCAGATTCCTGCACCGCTTTTACCGGACGCAGTCTTTCTGCATAGTGTGTACGCAGGTTGTGATACGCAATTTCTTTGGCATCGCTCTCGGAGACATTCAAATCGAGCGCTTTGCCCTTGAGGATGTCTTGAACGCGACCAACTACTTCTTTAGGTTCAAGCGGCTCGCCGTCGTAGCGATTGACGTGTCCGTCCATCGAAATTCCGGTTTCCATCTTGATGTAGCGTGCCATCTGGCTTGTGAAGTTGACTTCGACAGAAATCTTCTTTTTGGCCTTGGACAAAATCTCTTGAACTTCTTTCGCGTGGAAAGGAACGATCCATTTCAGAACGAGGAAGTTTGTCTTGACGCCGGCAGCAGTCAACAATTCCGCAGCTTCCTCTACGACGCCGGAGCTGGAGCCCCAGCAGACGAGAGTGACATCGGCATCAGCAGGTCCTTCCAGCTTGGGAGCGGGAAGTTCTTTGAGCAGATTGTCCATCTTGCGGAAACGCTTTTCGTTCATCTTGCGGCGAACAGGTTGCGCTGTGAACATGTCAGAAATCAGGATGCTTTCTTCATCATGTTCGTCCGTTGCCGAAACGAAGTTGCAGTTAGCCGTGCCCGGAAGCGCTCTGGGAGAAATACCAGAATCAGTGAGTTGGAAACGCTTGAACTTGCCGTTCTTTTCGGCATCCCACTCGGTGACGATTTGTCCACGATCGATTTTGATATCGCTGTAGAACTTCTCGGGATCTACTGTTTCAGGGTGCTCCGAAAGCAGCAAGTCGGAAATCAACATGACCGGCAACTGGTATTTGTCAGCCAGGTTGAAAACGTTGACAGTAGTGTCGTAGCAATCAGCGACGTCGCGAGGTGCAACGATGATTTTTGGGAATTCGCCTTGCGATGCGCCGTAAACCTGGAACAAGTCGCCTTGCTCGGTTTTGGTGGGCAATCCGGTAGATGGACCGCCACGTTGTACTTCTACGCAGACGACTGGAACTTCCATGATGCCTGCCATACCAATGGCTTCAGTCATCAGGGCGAAGCCACCACCTGCAGTACCGCACATCGAACGTACGCCAGCAATGCCGGCTCCGATTGCCATGTTGATTACTGAAAGCTCGTCTTCGCATTGCTTGACGCAAACATCCACTTTCTGTGCATGAGCAGCCATCCAGTGCAAGATGGTCGAGGCAGGAGTCATCGGATATGCAGAATAGAATTTGCAGCCGGCTGCTACAGCGCCGAAAGCAATTGCTTCGTTACCGGTGACGAATGGTCTTCTCTTCTTGGAGAATGTCCACTCCTTGGTGAAAACTTTGGCATTAGCCTTTGCGTAGTCGTAGCCGACTTTCAAAAGCGAAACGTTGAGGTTGATTACCTTGTCGCCTTTGTGAGCAAAGGTGTCGTGCATGACATTGGAAGCTTCTTCCAAGCCCAGATTAGCAAGGGCGAGAACTGCGCCTACTGCAACCGTGTTTTGCATGATCGGCTGAAGCGCGCCGTGCTCGGCTTCTACTTCCTTGCAGATTTCTTTCATGGGCAAACCGAGTGTTTGCACGCCTTTGGGCACGAGTGTCGGATCAAGTTTGAGCTTGTCCGAGTTGAATATGATTACACCGCCTTCATTTACTTCAGGCGCATGTCTTTCCAAAGAATCCTGGTTAAGACAGATGATGGCGTTCAAACTATCGCCATGATTCAAAACTTTTTTATCGCCGATACGGACACGCAACCAGATGTGACCGCCGCGAATGATCGACTGATAGCTGTTGTATGCATATACATGCAAACCCAGCCGCCCACAGGTTTTCGCCAAGGTGTCGCCCGATTTATCGAGACCGTCACCGGCAGCTCCTGCGATTCCAATTGTGACTTCTTGCATCCTTACTCCCTCTACCTATCGAACCCCAAGCCCGCAACGCAACGGACTCACAAGATAGACAACACCGGACGGCATAGCTAAAACGCCGCCTCAATGGGCCTTTCCTGGCCAACTTAAAGGGTAGCATAAGCCCGCCTTCAGATGGCAAGCGTCGCCCTAATGTAAAGGCCATATTTCTAAGGATTGAAACGCCGGAAGCGAAGCCGGGAGCGAAGCCGGGAGCGA
>CAZBOX010000001.1:17984-105525 GCA_964493595.1 uncultured Candidatus Obscuribacterales bacterium
AATAGCCGCCAAGATGGCGGCGCTCCGGCCATTAGCCGTTTGGCTAAGATACATTAGCCACGAAGGCTTAATGGTGGCTTTCTTCTTCGGCTGTCGAAGTTGCAGGAGCTGTTTCAGTTTTTGAAGGCTCGGGGCTCGTGGTCGTAGTTTGCGGCTCCACGCTTCCTACGTCAGTCTTTGCGGGCTCAGTGGTAGAAGAATGCTCGCCGCCTTCAGTCGTCGGCGTGCCTGGTGCAGGGGCTTCACCGTGAGTATCGGTCTTCGGCGCTTCGGTTGCGTGCTCGGATGAATGCTCTGAGCTGTGTTCTGAGCCTTTGCCCAATCCGGCTTCATCCAGCATCTCCTGGTGAGCCGAGCCGGCGCCATGTTCGGTCACGGCAGCCAGCGGCAATGCGGTCATCCAGAAATATCCAAGATAGATGAAGCCCAAACCGCAGATTGTGGCGCAGAGGAGCAAGAATTTGTCGTGCACACTGCTGGTCGGAACAAATTCCTCACCGCCGTGATGCCCGTGGTCGTCTCCATGCCCATGACCGTGGTCGTGAGAGCCGGCGCCATGCTCATGATCGTGACCATGATCATGCCCGTGACTGCAAGAACTATGGTCGTGTCCGTGGTCTGAACCCATTTGACTCTAGCCTCTCCTCTCAACTGCTACCAAATCCGGCTCTAAGCGCGGCTTAACCGAGTGATCGAAATTATCTTCCCGACTGCTACTAGCGCAGGAAGAATACAAGTACAGTCAGACCGGCAACCCACCCGAAAATCACGAGCGCATAATACTGGCCCCGACCATTCTGCGCATAGCGCAACCCTTCGCCGGTGCCGCGTGCAAGGTAACCGGCGCCGTTGACGATTTTATCGACAACAAGCATATCGACTGTTTTCCACATCCACTGGAAAAGAGGCAGAATGCCCTTCTGAATCAATCCCATATAAAGGTTGTCGAAATACCACTTGTTGAAGGAGAACTGATAGATACCTTGAACGAGCGGCGACTTGCTTTCTGCGATGGCTTGGTTCCACTTGAGCGAACCGGCAACATAGGTCAGATAGGCGACCAGGAAGCCTGCAGCGGCAAAGCCAATCGATGAGAGCATGACCATTCCGTTCATGCCTTCGAACACAGGATGCTGGAAGTAGACGAAAGAACCGAACCAGTTCGAGAAGGCTTTACCGTGCTCGCCTGAGAAATTTATCGCTCCCAGAGATGCAAAGTTGAAGCCAAGATAACCGGACAATACCGACGGCACTGCCAGGACCATGAGCGGAGCGGTCATGACAAGCGGGGATTCATGCGGATGAGCATCGCCTCTGTAAGCTCCTTCGAATGTCAGGAAGTAGACGCGGAACATATAGAATGCGGTCAAGCCCGCGGTAAGAATCATCACAAAGCCAAGCATCGGATCCATAGCCGACGCTGCGCCGATGATTTCGTCTTTCGAGAAGAAACCGCTGAATCCAGGGCATCCAGAAATTGAGATGGTTCCAATCAAGAAGCAGGCAGCCGTTATAGGCATGCTCTTCTTGAGCCCGCCCATCTTTCTAATATCCTGCTCACCGGCCAGACCGTGGATTACAGCGCCGGAGCAAAGGAAGAGCATTGCTTTGAAGAATGCGTGATTGAAAAGGTGGAAGAGTCCGCCAGTGTAGGCGCCAGCACCCAGACCGACAAACATATATCCGAGTTGTGAAACCGTTGACCAGGCCAGGACCCGCTTGATGTCGTACTGGCTCATGGCAATGGTTGCAGCCATGAATGCCGTGGCAGCACCGATGATTGCTACGAATGCCAGTCCCATGCCGCCCGGGGTACCATCGGCAGACTGCCAGATGGGATAGGCGCGAGCAACGAGATAGATACCTGCCGCGACCATTGTTGCAGCGTGGATGAGTGCGGAAATTGGCGTGGGACCTTCCATAGCGTCCGGCAGCCAGGTGTGCAACATGAACTGCGCAGACTTAGCCATCGGTCCCATGAACATCACCATGGAAATGAACCAAAGTGTCTGCACGTCGAGATTCTTGGCTAGATATGCCTTATGGATGGCTCCGGCAATGTCATAACCGTCTTTGTCGAAGAATTGCAGTACCGGGTGTCCGGACCAAACGCTGTAGGTGACAGCGAAGAACCAGAGCACACCGACAAGGAAACCAAAGTCGCCGACCCGGTTGATGACGAATGCTTTCATGCAAGCTTCAGCGGCACTGGGTTTATTCCACCAGAAGCCGATCAAGAAGTAACTGCATACGCCTACGAGTTCCCAGAAAATGAATGATTGGAAAAGATTGGTTGAAACAACCAGACCGAGCATGGAGCCCGTGAACAAACTCAGATAGCAGTAGAAGCGCGAATATCCAGGATCTTCCCGCATATAGCCGTGCGTATATATTTGCACCAGCAAGCTGACTGAAGTAACGACAATCATCATAAAGACTGCCAGATTGTCGATAAGGCATCCGACCGTAAAGGTGAAGCTGGCGGATGTGAAATAAGGAATATTCTTGACCCAGGGTGCCAGCTCCGGATGCTTGACCAGAGCTTGGAACAAGAGAAGCGAATGGATAAATCCATAGAGCACGCCGCCTACGGATGCCACCATGGATAGAGTCTTGACTAGTTTGGTACTGGAGCCAACAAGCGAATTCAGAACGATGATGCCGAATCCGACCAGGAACGGTGTCGCCACGATCCATGGTGACATTTCGATTACCTGACGCCAGTAATCAATTGATTGATCCACGAGACTATCCTTTTGCTTTGGCTTTTGTTTCGCCTAGTTTGTCGCCGATTTTCAAGAACTTCTTGATTGCCTACTCGCTGTTACCAAGAGGTTTTTCACACCCGGTTCAACGATCGCACATCAATATTAGTGCCATCGTGTTGGCTGCGGATTAAGTACGGTTGATATTTATAGTGTTTCTTTGAGTGAGAAGATTTTTCATTTCAACATCTCATCTGTAAGCCCGTTTTAAGAGGTTCTTCCTGGTATGGCACGCTTCACCTCGATATACTTGTCTCGCATAATTTAGAAACTTTCTGGCCTCTGTCGCCAGGTTCTGCAAAACAAGCAGATACGGCAAATCAATCGGAGTTTGAAGTGGACCAACCTCAGTCGATTCTCACAGCTATTCTCTTGACACCTCTCATCGGTTCAGTCGCAATCGCGCTGATGCCGCCCGAGTGGGCACGAAAGCTCGCAATTGCATTCAGCGCTGCGATGGTTGCGCTCTCTGTATTTGCCACCCAGTCATTCAAACCCGGTACTGCCGGATATCAATTCGAGCAGGTAGTGTCCTGGATAACGACACCGTTTCCTGTGCAGTATCACGTCGGTGTCGACGGTCTCAGCCTGTGCCTTGTGGTACTGACAGCCTTCGTAACGCTGATGGCGGTGCTGGCGTCCACAAGCATCGGTGACAATCGACCAAAGCTGTTCTACTCATTCGTAATGCTCCTGACACTTTCGATTCTCGGAGTGTTCGTATCTCTTGACCTTCTGCAATTCTTTGTAATGTACGAATTGGAGCTGGTGCCGATGTACTTCTTAATCGCAATCTGGGGCGGACCCAGACGCGATTATGCAGCGATGAAATTCCTGCTGTACACCTTCTTCGGCGGCGTCCTCATGCTGGGCGGCTTGCTCTATCTCTACTTTGCTCTGACTATCGACAACCCGGGACTGGCCACGTTTGACATGGTCAGACTGGCGCAAGCGGCGCCGCTGCTGCCAAAAGGTGCGCAGCTGATTGCCTTCCTCGGTTTCTTCCTGGCTTTCATCATCAAGCTTCCATCATTCCCATTCCATACATGGTTGCCTGATGCTCACGTCGAAGCGCCAACCCCGATTTCTATGATTCTTGCCGGACTGCTCCTCAAGATGGGCTCCTACGGTTTGGTCAGAATCTGCATGGACTTTTTCCCGACTGTATTCATCGATTACGGTCACTGGATCATGGTTCTTGGCGCCTTCAACATCGTCTGGGCAGCCATGGCCTGCCTTGTCCAAACAGATATGAAGCGCATCATTGCGTTCTCCAGCGTCAGCCACATGGGCTTTGTGCTTCTGGGTCTGGGTTCATTGTCGGCGGCAGCTGTCAATGGCGCCATCTTCCAGATGATCAGCCACGGCGTTATCTCCGCCGCGCTGTTCTTCCTTGTCGGCTGCATATACGAACGGACGCATACACGTGACATTCACGAAATTGGCGGCGGATTGGCAAAAGAAATGCCTTATGTCTTCTACATGTGGATGTTTGCGGTTATGGCAAACCTCGGCTTGCCGGGTCTGTCCGGATTCGTTGCCGAAGCGGCCGTCTTCTACGGAGCTTACACATCGCCGCTGGCGCTCACCACGGCACCGCACCACGAACTGGTTCAAACAGCAATCGTTATTGCCTGCACCGGCGTTGTCTTGACAGCAGGATACATGCTGTGGCTTTTCAAGCGCCTCTTCTTCGGTCCTCTGATGGCCAAGTGGCAAGGTCACTTATCGGATGCCAGACCGACAGAAAAACTCGTCGGCTGGGCATTGAGCTTGTCTATTCTGATTTTGGGCATCTATCCGATGCTGCTCATCAATCAATATGGAAGCGTTGCTGATTCGGTCGCGCGCGGCGTTGTCTCCAAGATGACCATCTCTCAAAGACCGGGCACCCAGCTCTAGCCTCTCTGGGACCTCCCGGATTATTCATGATTGATCTGCGCAGCGACACAGTCACCAAACCGACTCCGGCAATGCTGGAAGCGATGGCTAAAGCCGAGTTGGGTGACGACGTCTATGGCGAAGACCCAACCATAAATAAGCTGCAGGAAAAGTGCGCCTCCCTCTTTGGAAAGGAAGCAGGATTATTTGTTTCCAGCGGCTCACAGGGCAATCTGGTATCGCTTTTAGCGCATTGCCAGCGAGGCGATGAAATCATAGTTGGCAAGAACAATCATATTTTTCAGTGGGAGCAAGGAAGTGCCGCCGCCCTTGGAGGTATTCACACTTGCACGATCGATAATCGCAAAGACGGTCACTTGCCGATAAACGAAATCGAAGCGGCAATTCGTTACGACGATCCGCACTGCCCCGTGTCCAGGCTGGTTTGCATTGAAAACACACAGGACGGACGAGTTTTGTCGAAAGAGTACACAGAGGCGGTCGGGAAATTCTGCCGTGAGCAGAACCTGCTTCTGCACCTGGACGGCGCACGCATTTACAATGCCGCCGTCGCACTGAATCTGCCGGTCCGGTCTCTGGTAGATCCGGTTGATTCTATGCAAATGTGCTTTTATAAAGGTCTTTCCGCTCCGGTCGGCTCGATAATCGTAGGCTCCAGAGACTTCATAAAACGTGCTCACCGTGCTCGAAAAGCTCTCGGCGGCGCGATGCGCCAAGCCGGTGTGCTTGCAGCCGCATGCATCGTTGCTCTCGACACAATGGTGGAACGACTTCAAGAAGATCACGACAACGCAAAACTTCTAGCCGATGGATTGAAAAACATTCCTCAGTTGAATGTGGAACCAGTAGAGAGCAACATGGTTTTCATAAGTCTGAAAGCCGGTGACGCACACGCGTTTAAAGAAACGCTAAAGAAAGAAGGACTGTTGCTCGGCAACGTCAAGCAGCGCATTCGCATGGTCACACACTATGGCATTGATAAAGAAGACATCCAAAAGGCGATAGAGATCATCAGTAAAGTTGCAGCCGCAAAAGTAGCGTAAAACTTCTGAGACTCGCGTGAAAGCAAGAGATATTTCGTCCGACAGAGCGCAGACCTACGGCAAATCCGGTGCGGGCTGCGCACCTCCTGTAGTGGCAGCAGTAGTGACACCTAAAGTATCCTGCAAAGGTGCAGACGGCTGAGATGATGTCTGAGACGTTTTAGATGTCGACGATGTTGATGAATTCGAACTGGCTGATTGCGCTCCTCCCGCGGAAACGCCAACGACCAGCTTGACTCTCACCGCCGAAGGAATTTGATCCACGCTCTGTTCCTTGCGATTCTTCTCGTTTTGCGCACCGGTTTCGACATTGGCACCGCCACCTGAACCGTCTTGGGCCAGAGGCAAAACTTTCGCTTTTTGGAAAACGCCGACATCAGTTAGTCGTGCCGCAGACACCGTATTGCCAACCGGAGCAGCCAAGGAAGACAATTTAAAATCAAGGTCGGCATCTGCGCCTGGCAACTTGGCGTTGATGTTTCCCATATAGATGCCGGTTTTTGGATCGCAGAGCCCACTCTTCTCATCCATTGCTTTTAACTCTGGAAACCCAGGTGATAAAGCGACATTTGAATTCACTTTATCAATAGACCCGACCTCTAATTGCTTCACTACCGGTTGAGTGGTGTTCATCCAATTCAAATTCATGGAATGAGCCTGTTTCAGACGCTCGTTGAAATCTCTCTGCGCACTGCGAAGCTCAGAAATTGTGATTTCAGATAGACTTTCGCGTGTCTTTTCGACCGTTTGAGCTCCCGTACGAGACTCCTCCAAGAGATCCCGCATCAGCGGCTCCATATTGTGAAAATCCTCGGAGACGCAGTCGTTATAGGCCTTTCTTGACGCGTAAACAAGTTCACGAGACCGCTCGACTAAATTATTCATCTGCCCCTGGCGGTCATCGCGATTGAGAACCTGTGCCAAGGTCAAAGCAAGTTCATCAGCCGACTGCCGCCCTTTCTGCTGCGAGAAAAGAACCAGCATGACGGCGATTCCGATGACTACAACGGCGACGATAATTCCGCCGACAAGCGCAATCATCACCAGCATATTGCCGCGTGAACGCGGTGCGGATGCATACTTGCGATTACTTGGTAGACTAGTCGCCATGGTCATATCAACTTTGATTCGCAGCTCTCGCCTAATTATTCCACTCTTTTTTTGCCTGTGCGCAAACGCAGCCCTGGCAGTGGATGAGATTGGTGCATTGCCCGAGCCCTACGAAACTGGCGCTGATTGGGTTTTAAGCCTGAGCTCGAAACCGATGAGCGACTATCTCAAATTTCCAAAGTCCCCGGTCGCTCCACTTATCAACGTCGAAGTTTCATACAAAGTGCGAAGTGCGGAGGGTGCCTGGGGCAAACCCCGCAGCTATGAGACTCTCTGGTACCACGACGGCAAGCCTAAAGGATTGCGCCGACACGAGAAGCTGAACCTGGGAGAGGATACGCATGGTGTTATACGAATCAAAAAAAGCGCATACACAAGCCAACATCTCAAGGCGATTACGAATGCGACACTGCGATTATTGCCGGACATTTATTTGAATAAGGCAACTCTGACGGTTGCGATGTATCCGCGCGATCTCTGCGATCAAGCTGATTCGGAGCTTTCAACAATGCGCTTCTATCGAGTAAAGAAAACAACCGGCGACATTCAAACGTTGACGCTGCATGTTGTTTCTGACACCGAAGGCTTCGACAGATACTATTACTATTCAGCCGTCCGCAAAGGACAGGTGCTAGAACAGTAAAGTCACTACGGTTGAGGGTTCGGAACCTTTAATGGTTGTGGGTCCGGAGCCTTCAAAGGCTGCGCCTCAGGCGCCTTCAACGGCTGCTCACGCAATTGAATCTCTTGCAATTCCACAGGCGTATCGATGTTTTTCGCCGGTGTGCCTTCCTTTATGATCACACGTCCGGAAATAGCTTTGTTCACGCTTGCCGAAATGCTCTCAATCAGCTGCGCAGCTGTATTGGCATCGTAATATTTGCCGCCCGACTGCTCGGTAATACAATTCAATTGATGCCTGGCCAAAATGTCGTCAGGTCTATTTTTAAGACTGAGACCAACGATATCGACTTTCAGCTTGATGCCCAAACGTGGCAATTGCTTGATGAATTCGCAAGGATTTCCTCCACAAGTATCGGCACCATCGGATATGAGAATTAGTGTCTTCGGTCCGTTCAAGCCTTGCAGATCGTTCTCCGCCGCCTGCCTGAGCGCATATTCCAGAGGCGTCAATCCGTAAGGGTGAACCTGCCTCGTTCGCTCAATGATTGAGCGGCGATTGCCTTGACCGAGTGGAACCAACAACGCACTCTGTTTACAGTCCATAAAAGGATCGCCGCTGTATCCTTGCCCGAATACACGCAGCCCCAGATTCACATCGGCTGGAACACGCGCTAATGCTTGCTGCAAGACCATCTTCGCTGCATCCATCTTCTGCATGCCGTGCTCGAGATTCTCTTTCATACTGTATGAGCAGTCAAGCAAAATCAAAATGTTGACGGGTCCGGCATCTTTGTTGACACCGCCCTGAATGAGACTGGAATTTGTGCCGCTCTGGATCATTGTGCCGACAGTGCCGGTTTGCAACATCGTGTTCTGCGTGCCGGTTTGCAACATCGTATTTTGCGTTCCGGTCTGCAACTGCGTTGAATTGGCGCCACCTTGATACACTCCCGACGCAGGCATGCGGCGCGGCGGAGGCTGATAGGTCGGTGCAGGCATCGGCCAATCGGCCGGTGCGGGACTGGGAGAAACAGGCGGCAGGGGAGACTGATTGCTGCCGGCAAATGCTGCTGTTCCATTCTCAAAAGAAAATACCACACCACATGCGGTGCCTATGGTAAGCGCGAAAAGGAACAAATCAGCTGGATGGCTGCGCGTTCTTGTTTTTCTTTGACTTTTTAGCACTCTTCTCTTCCTTCTTCGACTCAGGCTTAGCACTTATCTCGCCCGTGTCGGAATTGGTTGTTGCTTGTGCAGTGTCTTCTTTGCCACCCGAAACATAAATGACTCGTCTGGAAATCGGAACCGGTTTGCCGCCCTGCCCTTCTGAGCCCCATACAGTAAGGTAGTATAGCCCGTCCTTGCCTTCGTTGCTGAGCGGCACTTTTGTCTCGAAAACAGAGCCTTCCAACTTCACCCCACCTTTCACCGGAATTTCCGAAGCAGGCTTGTGCTCGCCGCTTCCACTGCCGGAAACTGCGATCAGTGGTGCAGCCAGCGCGACAGGCGGCATAAAAACGCCGCCGGCAATAGCTGCTGCGATGCCCACACCTTTGAGAATCATAATTGCCTTATCATGTCCGCCGCTTTCTGAGCGCTTCTGATAGGCAATGTAATCGAGCGGTGGGAAATAAGGCAGTGCCTCGTCCGACTCGTCAGCCACACTGGCCAGATTACTGTTGCCCCCTTCCCAGGCCAGAGTGACCCTGACAAAGGTGTAGGGCGGCGTCATCACTCCTTTGACGTCGATTTTTTCATCTATATGCGCTTCGGTCGGAACAGGATGAATGATGGCATGTTTGGAAACAAGCTCAGCACAAGCAATCAAGCGCGAGTGATCGGCTGTCCATTCAGCCGAGAATCCGACGTGCGTAGTGTCTCGCGAAGTCAGAGCATCACGATCATCTTGATGCGACATAAGGACGCGCAGCAATTTCGCAGCGGCCCCTCGGTAAAGGCGTCGACTGCCGAGCTCGCCGGCTTTCAGCGAAACCAAGCTCTCGCTCACCGCGTCGGTTCCACCTAGCAGAGTGTAACGCCTGTCCGGATTTTCGCCTTTCACATTAGAATGCGAAATTTGCGAGCGCTCAGCCAATTGGCTGGCGTGTTCGCTCGCTAATTTTTCCGCAATGGGATCGATTTCCAGAGGCGGTGCGCCTACTTTGCGACGCTCATTGTTGACCATCTCCAGGAAATAATCCTGCAGCTGCTGCCCGTTTACCACCACCCGGTTCTCCGGCAACAAAGCTATTTCATCAAAATACGAATACTGCGCTTCCCCCGGATTGCCAGTCGGCACTGAGCTGCGAGGCGGCTCGGACCAGCCGGAAGTCTGCGGCGGCGCAGCTGGTGGGACCCGAGCATAGGACGGCAAATCAGGCGGTCTATACTGCGGACTTTCATATGGAGATGGTCCGTCACTGCCGACCAGCACTTTCTGCAGGCGCTCGGTGCGCGCGAAAAGAGAATCGGTCGGATGGGTTTCTTTGAAAACAGTGCTCTCGAGATTGGCAAGTCGATCGCTGATCGGCATTGCTGGATGCGTTTCTCCAAAAGTCAAAATTTCAAGATTGGCGACCGCTGGATATTTCTCGATCTGATTGCCGTTCGACGAAGAAGCGGCAGCAGGAGTGGATGCCGGTGTGCCTTTATTGATGTCGGGAGCCGGCGCGGGCTCGGCGATTTTCGGGACTTGCGGCTTCAAGACTGGAGCGCCTGCCGCACCGGAAGGAAGCGGTTCCGTTTTGACAGAAGGATTTGCTGAGTGTGAAACTGCGCCGCTCACAGCAGGAGTGCTGGTGACAGGACTCTTCGGGGGATTGCCGTTTTTGCCGGCTGCCGGTGCGGCTGCAGTAGGGTTAGGAGAAACCTGCGGTAATGCGCTTTTGCCCACCGGATTAGCACCCTTCTGTGGACCGGGAGTTGGTGCCGCATTCTTCGGTGTCCAGCGAACAAATCGCTGATCGATTTCGCCCGTGGATGTAACCGGATTCAGAGGGTCGTAATTAGGATGAGAGCCGGGTGCGGCTTTGGCATTCTGGTCAGTGCCGGCCTTTTTCGAAAAGTCATGGGGTTGTGAATTGGCGTTGCCTGAAGACGGCGCGCTTCCAGCTCGGTTAGCGGATGGCGGCGTCACCGGCGGTGGCGAAACCGGCGCCACTATATCTGGTGCAGGAGAGGGTGGCTTAGATTGCGGGGCAGATTGAGCAAGGCTCATCGAAACACAAGTATCGACGAGGAGCAAAGACGCGCAAATACTAGCGGCAAGCGATCGCAAGAGCCGGTCAAACGTGACGCGTGCGCGGCACCTTTTGATTGTAAATGCAACTTCTGCTCTTCTCTTTGGTCGCAATTCAGAGTCTCTGCTTACTCAGCTTCTCAGGCTCGCTTTGTGCTGGTCCGGTATCCGATTTTACGAGTTCGGTAAGGAGAGCGTGCACGTGGGCTGCTCATAGTTTGAGCATAAACCATTTAACGCGACAAAATATACCGGGATTGTAAAGGTCTAAATTAGACAAGCGATGGCGCCCTGGCGACCCGTCTGGCCACCGGACTGCCTGTGTGAATAGAAGATATCGGGATTGCAAGCTGTGCAGAGGTCAGAGACATCGACTACGCTCAGCCCTCTTTCTAGAAGCTGCATGGCGTTGATTGCTCTCAAATCCGGACAGGGTTGCCCATCTCTCAAGGTAATAAACAGTTCACCATCGGTAACAGTAGAGGCGAGGCTCTTAGCGGCTTCAGCGCTGGTCGGATAGCAGCAGCTACCGATCGCCGGTCCGACGGCGGCGATCAAATCCCAGGCCTCACTGCCGGCGCGAGTTACCAGGGCTGTCACAGCCTCACTGGCGATCATGGCCGCTGTTCCCCGCCAACCGGCGTGCACGACAGCAAGAGCACTACGACGCGGATCGAAGATGATAATCGGCACGCAGTCTGCATAATGGAGCAAAACTGGCACATTGCTGGAAACAGTCGCGACAGCGTCCACTTCCTTCAATTGCTGCGAATCCTCGGCAAAAACGACGCGCTTGGAGTGAACCTGACCGGGCACGCGCAAATCGGCAAAGGGCACGTCTAGAGCAGAGCAAAGCTTTTTGCGATTCTCCAGGGCATCATTCCAGTGATCAACTGCGGCATCATGCCGTCCCAGATTGAAAGAATCAAAAGGTGCCGGCGTGTTTCCGCCTTTTCGTGTCGTGAACGCGTGCTTCAAGCGCTTGCCTGTCAAACTTGGCGCTTGCAAAAGTTGCAAGCCGTCAATCTCGACTGTAGGCCAGGATGACTTTTCGTAGGCCTTTTCGACCAGTTTCGCCGTCTCGAATCTCAATTGAGGGAAAGACCTCCGCAAATATTTATCGATTGCCCGGTAATGCCGCGAGCATTTTCACTACATAGAAATGATACAAGGTGGGCCACCTCTTCCGGCTGAATCAGGCGTTTTTGAGGGACGGAAAGCCTGGCGATTTCTTCTGACTGGCTGATTTCCAGTTGATTAAGCCGGCACCATGTCTCATCATTCAGCTGTGCACGCGCCATCTCAGTGGCTACCCAGCCCGGACACACAGCATTGACCGTTATACCGAATTCGGCAACCTCGAGCGCCAGCGATTGGGTCAGTCCGATTAAGCCGAATTTGGACGCTGAATAAGCCGAGCCGTAAGCCTCTGCCACCTTGCCCGATATAGAGGACATATTGATGATTCGTCCCCAGCCTGACTCTTTCATATCGGAAACAACGAACTGGCAAGCATTGAGAGCGCTCGTCAGATTGGTTTCCAGCACTTCTCTGAAGAGATCTATGGAATGTTTTTCAACGGCTTGAGTGAAGTAGACGCCGGCGTTATTGATCAAAACCTGCGGTGCGCCCATTTTTTCCCTGGCCGCTTCCAGGGCGGCATGAAATTCGGCTGCGTGCGAGACATCTACGGCAAAGGCATGCGCTGAAATATTCTGGGCCCGCAAATCCTTTTCCAGCTGAGCCAACAGGTCTTTGCTGCGAGCGAAAAGAGCAAGATCAAAACCATCTTGCATCAGCCTTTCGGCAATAGCCCGCCCGATACCTCGGCTAGCGCCGGTGATAAAGGCTAGTTTGCGCCGGGTGCTCTTATCGTTTTGAACCATTTTCTATATACATCTATATGTTCGGCTCGTGCTTAGTTACGCCAGTCTAGCGCGGCAGGCGGTGAAACTTGTATTGCAACAACACTTAGAGCGAGTTAAACCGCTGCTGATAATCCCCCAGAAAACGCCGAAAAATGCGCTCATACGGGGCAACGAATCAAGAGCCCGGAACTGACAGGGGACGGGCTTTTCAAAAGTTTCCAACAGGTCTTAGCCCGGACTCAGAAAGTACCTCGGGAACATTGGTAAACTTTTTGGTGTCATAGAGCCCATTGGAGAGCACAGGAAGCTGCGTGGCACCTGAAGGCACTCAACATAGGTCAGGTATGACAGTTACGCTGAAGACGACCTGCAACTGGACTCGAACTAACTCTGGCAAGGTGAAAAAATAAGATGACTTCGTTCAACTCTTCTAAAAGCAGACTTATCGCCGGTGCTCTGGTCCTGAGCCAAACATTCTTCCTGGCACCACTTGCGGTGCTGGCGAATGCCAACGTTCAGATCGCTGGTGTCCCCGTTATTACAAGCAAGGTGTCAGTCGGCGGTTTGAGCCCGGACGCCCGTGCTGAAGTAATTCAAAAGAACTTGGACAATGCGCTCGTTGCATCGAAAGATCGCAGCCCGGCGTCCGTCAATATTACTTACGTAAAAGGCAGCCCCGTCATCACTCTGGGCGGCTACAAAATCGTTGAAGTCGATGCCGGCAATGCAAAGGCATACGGAACGACACCGGCGCTTCTGGCTAAGAAGTGGGCTGATGCGCTGCGTAACTCTCTGGTAGATCAAGCCAGTGTAGAAAGCTATGTTGCACAATTGACCGGAGAATACAGCAATAGCGCTCCTGCCGTTGCACAGGCTCCGCCCGTCAGACAGCAATCTTATTCGCAAACCGCTCCGGCGCCTTCCGATTTCTACGCCACACAAGGCAACGCTCCGACTCAACAAACCTACAATATGCCTCCGCAAGGCTACCCACAGCAATACGGACAAGCGCAATATGGCGCTCCGCCACAAGGTGGTTTCCGTCAGGGTCGCGTCACCTATGCGCCTGCCGGCTTGACTATACCGATCAATCTTCAGACTGCGATCTCCACTCAAGTTGCAAAACCTGGTGACCTGATTCAAGCAACCATCAATCAGAGTGTCATGTTGGGTGATTCTCAAATCCCCGCCGGCTCTCTTGTAATTGGAACGGTTACAGATGCTTCCGCTGGTAAATACCTCGGTCGCGCATCCAGCTTGACCATCAAATTCAATCGCCTGCGCACTCCCGATGGAATCGAAACACCCATCACGGCTCACCTGGTCGGCGGCATCGGCAAATACACCGATGGCGGCAGCGACATGGATGACACACTGAGAGGTGAAACCTGGAAGACCAAGGTTGGTCAAGGTGCAATCCGTGGCGCCATCGGCGCCGGCACCGGAGCCGCACTTGGCACCGCAGTTGGTGCTATTGCCGGCGGCAGAGGTGGAGTAGGCAGAGGTGCTTGGTCTGGTACCGCAATTGGTGCAGGCGCCGGTGTCGCACAGAGCTTGCTCCTGAGAAAGGGCAAAGAAGTGACGATTCCTTCCGGTACCGCTATGCAGTTGCAACTCGATGCTCCGGTATCGATCGCAGGCGGCGGCATGCCGATGTCCGGCAACTTCTAATTGCCGGTAAGGACGAAAAGCTAACAGGAAGACGAAAGGAGCTGCATCAGCAGCTCCTTTCTCATTAGGGGCTTCAGGAAATAGCTGCACGCCAGGCTACGGAGTCTGCAACAAAAGGCTAAAGCAAAAGCGCCGGGCTAACCCGGCGCTTCTGAATACAACAAATGGAACAACCAGGTGTAGAAGGCTATTTCTTCTTCGAGTCTGGCTTCTCGTTTACGACCTGACCACGCACCTTGGTAGAAGCACCAGCCATAATCGAAGCATCGGTTTCAGGCTCGCCGTTGAATTCTTGCTTGAACGCGGCATAGAATTCGTCGCCCGGTTTGATGATTGCTTCCTGTCCTTTTACAGTCGTGTCTTCAATCAACCAGCTGCCCGGGATACCGCTCAGGAAGCCCCAAGCAAAGCCTTTGAGACGACGGTGACGGACGTTCAATCCGACCGGCTTGCCGAATGCAAAGTTGGGATTCACTGCGCCGATAGCGCCAAGAGCGACCGGCATAGCCCCGAAGCTGAAAACACCAGCCGGAGCCATCGCGAAGTTGAGGCCCACTCTTACTGCCTTATAACGCAATTGCTGAGCCCATGGTCCAACAACCTGGCCATTGTGGTTGACGCCCAATTCGCGCCCTTCAGCTTTGTTTTTGATAACGCGCCCAGCTCTTGCCGGTGCTGCTACACAGGGGATGTGCTCGCCTTTTTCATTGACGATCTCGTCGAATGCAAGGCCGATACAACCGGAATTTCGATACCAGCGCTCGGGACTGACCAGTGAGTGAAGAATCGTGCGAGCCTTCAAGCAATAGTCGAGGTGACCTCTTACGACCGAGCCTTTTTTGGCGATGAGACGATCGCCAATCTTCAAGTCATACTTGAGGCGGGCTTCGAAACGATCGCCCTTTTTGGCGGTCTTGCTATTGATAGCGGAACTGATGACGACGGGGAAGCGAGCACCAACTTTGATGTTTTGCTTTCCTTCGTCCAGCGGCATCTCTTCGTATTCTAGGTGATCGTTCTGCTCAACAGCTTCGTCATTATCGACGACCATGATGCCGTCCGGAGAGAGCTTGGCAGCTGCTTCCAGATCTTTCAAAGTGCCGGACAATCCAAAAGCAATAGGGACACCGCTTTCGCTGTTGACCGCTTCTTCCGGGACACCGGCAGCTTCAGAAACGGGAGCAATCGTCGATGCATCAGCAGAAACATCTCCCCCTGCAGCTTGTGCTGACTCGGCAGGTTTTGCTTCCGATTCGGCAGTATTGCTTTCTGCCTTGTTGACGACAGGGGCAGACTCTGCAGAAGTTGGTTCCACAGTCTTAGTTGCATCAGCAGCCGCGTCTGTAGATTCGTTCCAGCTCTGGGAAGTCTTTTCTTGGGTCGGCTCGACTGCGGTTTCGGCGGAGGCTTGCTTTGCATCGGCAGCTACTGGAGGCTTCGATTCGGAGACTTCAGTTTTACTGTCATTGGATTTAATCGCTTCCGCTGCCTTATCGGCGCTGGCAATCTGCTTTTTGTCGTATCTGACGCGCAGGCGCGATGCCATTTTGCGCATTCTCGCCATTCGCCCTTCGGCTTTTTGACCGTCTCTGGCAGCCGGCTTCAGCTCTTTGGCTTCAGCCTTGGGTTCGCTGCCTACCGCCGGCTTACCGGAGATGTCGGTGAAAACGGCTTTCGGAGAAGCAATCTCCTCGGGGTTAGTGGATGTCGGATTGACCGGCACCAGAATGTTGAGAACGTCTTTCTCGCTGACGGTCGAAACCGGAGCCATCTTTTTGTCGACGGCCGTTTCAGACGCGGTGTCTGCGTACGACGCTAGAGGCGACGCGACAACCGAGGCAGCAAGGCTCAAACAAGCAATTTGTTTTGCTGTGGATCCCAAGAATCCCTTGGCAACATTACGCCTTTTCATATCAAACCCCAATTACAACTGACCCAGATATTGAGTTATACAACGCGTATGCATTGGCTGAAGCTCTTGACTTCAATACTTAATGTAGTAGGTGAAAAACCTTTCCAAGACCTTACAAAACAGCGATGTCAGCAGACAAATCTGTTCAGTGATGTGTCCTGTTTAAGCAAATAATTCCTCCTAGAAGCCAGGACCGAGCAGCTGGAATGCTGCCCATGATTTGGCAGATGGATCTTTCGACAACGCCAGCATTTGGGCGCGCCGCAGGGACTGAGCCTGGTTCAAACCGGCCTGTTTGCTCTTATAGAACTCGACAAGCTCGGCCTGTCTGTCACCGGACGGCTCAGCCCATAGAGTCATAAGCACGTTGCGAACGCCAGCGTAATTCAAGCCGCAGCTGAAAACTTTCACGGCATTGCCCTGGATATCCTTTCCATATATAGAACTGCCACTCCAGACCATCAAATCGCTGGGAAGGCTCAGTCCAAACAATTTGTCGGCGGTGACTTTCTTGCCGTCATCGTCTTTGCTCGGAGCAAGCGGCAGTACGGAGTCCATCGGGTTCTTCTCATGCAACGGTACTTTGCTTGTGAAGTGAACGATTGACTTACCGCGGATGGTATCAGAAATAACAGCAATTGGGGTTTCTCTGCCGACCAGGCGAGTTACAAGCTCAGGCTGGAAGAGTTGGACAAACATGTCGTCGCCCGACTGCTGACCTGATGCTACGACCAGAGATTGATCATCGGTGTAGCGAGGCGGGCTATCCATGAAAACGCCGACAGATGGCGCCATGGTGAGTGTGTGTCTTTCGACCATGTATTTGCCGTTGCCGTCTATCAATGCGGCAAACGGCAAGTTGTAAAGAACACCGTCAGGAACAATCACAACTGTTTGCTCCGGATTATTCGGCAATGATTGTGCAACCGCAGGCGGTATCAGCTCTTTATAGAGAGTTTGCAAGAGCATGCGTTCGCCCAGCTGTGGGTCTGCGCCTTGCGGATTAGTCATACCGCTGAAAAGCGCGTTCACCTGCTCTTTCAAGCGTGCTTGACCGACCGGAAGCACAGAGGCCGAAAGCCTGCCTGTTCCATCCATGGTGAAGACGACCGAAGAGGTTTGACCAACCAGATAGTCGATCATCGTAGCTTTGTTATTGCGCACAGCCACGAGAATTTGTTCAGCACTCATCGGCAGCGGTGCAATCAAACGAGCAAGGCGACGGTTGTCCTCAACCAGCTGACGGAAGCGGGTCATCCACTTCTGCCATTCTGCAGTGAGAGCAGCAGGAGGACTGCTATCTTCACAGGCGTGAAGATGAGCGCGTCGCGTCATCAAATCATTGTAGATCTCGACGTCTTCCGGTTTGACCTTTCCGCCGCGACGATTCCATTCGACGATAAAAAGCTCATCCTTCAATTGCTCAGCAGCGATCAAGGCTTGCTGCGACATCTTGTTCTTCGCCAGCATCGCCACCAACTGCTCACCAAGGTCCTGGCGCGTGCTCGGATAGTTCAGACGTTCCGGAGAAGGAAAAGCTCCGGCCTGCGGAGAGCGGAAATGAGACAGTGCGCTGGTCAGCAATTCACTAACTGGAGTTTCCGGTTCCGGCTCCAGTTGCGCAATCTTCGCTAAAAGCGTATATGCCTGCCAGAGGGTGGAGTCATCCTGATACTTTGCGGCCAGTGTCACGGCATCTTTGAGTCGAGCTTTCGCAATCTCTGTATCGGATAGTTTCAGGAGCACCTCGCCCAGAGCGAGCATAGTGCGGCATTCCAAGACAGGATCTTTTAGCGGGCTCTTCTGCCTTGTGAACATCGACATGCAGCCGGCAAGCAACAATTTCGCATCCGTGTTCTTGCCGGCTCTTGCTTGAGCTGCAGCCAGGTTTTGCGATATAGCCAGTTGCAGTCTTTCATTTTTCGGATTGACCACGGATTGCAAATCGAGCGCTTCGTGGAAACTGGTGATTGCCTTATCGTGATGCCCCTGTGCTTCTTCAAGCATGCCCATAGCATTGACAGCCTGAGCTTGACCTAAGACGCTGGAGCTTTTCTTGAACAGAGGAATAGCTATGTCCAGATGTGCTTTTGCTTGCTCGGCATAGCCGCAGGCGATAAGCGAGTGCGCAAAACCGAGTTCCAAGTTAGCCCTGGACAGGTCTGGCATGGGCATATTGGAGGGTAATTTCTCGACCAGCTTGAAACATTCTTCAAAGGTTTTCAGAGCCTTCGAATACTCACCAAGAGCATATTGGCAGTTGGCCACACAAGCCAAGGCTATTGGAGCGCTGGCTGGATTTTTGCTGCTTCTGGATGCAGCTAGTGCGCGGTCGGCCTCTTCTAGCGCGGCAGTGTAGAGCCCTAAGCCAAGCATAATTGTGGCGGAGGCGACACGCTTGGCCAAAGCAGCATGCAGCTCACCGGCTTGCTCTAGATAGGTGGCGGAAGCCTGATTGAACATCAAGGCTTCTTTGTATTTGCCGATCTTCATAAGCACGCCGGCGCATATCGCCGTCAATTGTGCAGAATCTTTCGAGTTGGTACTGCCGACTTGAGCATAATCTTTGAGAGCGAGTTCAAGCTGCTGGCCGGCTAAAACCGGGTTATCCAGACCGAAATAAGCCTGAGCAAGAGCAACGCGGGCCTTGCCAAGATTGGCCTTGTCCTGGGTCTCCATCAGAACTTCACAGGCATTATCGGCTAGATACTTAGCTTTGACGTAGTGCGCATTAGCCAGGTAGGTACGAGCCATGTCCGTCAGGGTGCGCCCCTGACCTTCTACATACTTCATCTCGAGGCACATGCCGTAGGCTTCTTGCCATTTAATCAGCGCCTTCTGCACTGAGCCGGCTTGAAACAACTTCTCGCCTTCTTCCTCAAGTTTGTGAACTTTGTCGATTGTTTCGGGAGTTTGAGCAATTTCCGGCACTGTCGGAATCTGGTTGATCTTACCCGGGGTACTGCTTTCCATGCCGGCAGGTATCTGTCCTGCCTCCCTGACGCGAATCGTTCCGATTTCCTTTGGAACTGCAATATTCTTTCCGGGCAATATCGGTTGCGACGGATCGTCCTTAGCCAATGCACCACATGTAGTGCTACTCAGCAAAACGCACAGTCCACTCGTGATCAGATTTTTCATCGTTATTTGTTCCAATTCCAATTTGCGCAGCGGTCTGACCGCATTACGACCTGACTGGGTTCAACAATTTCTTAAGCCACGCCGGCGGATATACTCGCATCAAAGCCAGCTCGGCAGTTCTAAAGAATAAGGTATTGAACTGCAAATTACCTTGTAGATCTCACAGCTTCCGGCATTATGGGCAAAAAATAAGGATTGTCCGGCAGACATAAATCTCAAAACCAGCCTCTAGCAAGGATTTGACGCAAGAGATTAAAAACAACTGCTTGGTCACATTTCGCCCGAACCCACATGTGCCCTGAAATGCAAAGTTCCCACACGAGATATCCCGACGTGTCACAATAGGACGGCCAACCGAAATATTTCCTAGCAGATCACAGGAAACCCCCACAGACAATGAAAACGCGTAGTCAAGCACTTCAAGACGCCCCTCAAAGCGAATACGACATTGCCATCATCGGTGGCGGGATTGTTGGGGCAGGACTCGCACAGGATGCAGCCTCTCGCGGTTTATCAGTAATTCTTCTGGAAAAACGAGACTTTGCATCCGGAACATCAAGCAAAACGACAAAGCTCATCCATGGCGGCTTGCGATATTTAGAGCAACTGCACTTCGGTTTGACAAGGCAGCTCCTGCACGAAAGAGCTTTATTGGAAAAACTCGCCCCGCACATGGTCAGAGACTTTTCATTCGTGCTTCCCATTCGCAGGGAAAATCGCTTCTTCGGCTTTAAAGCCGGGCTGGGTCTAACTTTGTACGACCTTCTGGCGATGGACGTCATGAAAGATCATCGCCATTCCAGACTCTCCCAACGCGAAGTAATGGAATCGGCGCCCGGTCTGGGCCGGGACCAAATCGTAGGCGGCTTGCGTTTTCACGACTGCATCACCGATGACTCACGCCTGGTGATGGAAGTCGTTAAATCGGCATGCGCCATGGGCGCCACCGCGCTGAATTACACAGAGGTGACTGGATTTCATGTAGAAAACGGCCGCCTTGTCGCAATAAAGTGTCATGACTGCTATGCAGGCGGCGATATGGAAATTCGCGCCAAAGCGTACATAAACGCCGCCGGAATCTGGTCGGACAAATTGATGCAGATGCTCGATCCGTCCTGGCAACCGCGCTGCTCGCCGGCTAAGGGTGTTCATATAATGGTCCCGCAGTCGGCATTTGAAACAAATTCAGCCCTCTTCTTGCCTACACTGGACGGACGTTACGTTTTCGTCGTTCCATGGCAACGCGCCGTGATGATCGGCACGACAGACACCGGATACGTAGGAGACAACGATAATCCTCTCGCCAACGTCGACGAGGTGGATTATCTGATTTCCGTCGTCAATACATATGCCGGCTCCAGAAAAATTACTCGCGATGACGTGATAGCCACCTGGGCCGGGCTGCGTCCCCTGGTCGGCACACCGCCTTCCGAGTCCGGACAAGCCACAGGAAGCGTTTCGCGCGAGCACCTTATCTATGTGGGTCCTTATAAAGTCGTCGGTTTGCTGGGCGGCAAACTGACGAATTACAGAATAATGGCCAACGAGGTGCTGGAGAAGCTCCTGGGCGAGCACCCCGATCTGGCGGCCCGCGCCAAGCCCTCGCGAACCGAGCGCATCATGCTGGGTGGATTCAGCGACAAGCAAGAATTTCTCACTACGACCGCGCACATTGCAGCGCGCGCCCGCAAGCTATCCATCGAGCCGGCAACGCTAGATCATCTGGTGGCCAGTTACGGCAAAGATGCGGACGAAATACTTACAATCGTAGAGAAAGAACCAGAACTGGCCGCTCGCGTATGTCCTGATTTTCCGCCAATTATGGCCGAAATTCCTTTCTGCATCGTCAACGAGTCAGCCATGCTCTTGGAAGATCTTCTCTTCCGCCGGATGAGAATGGGACTTGTGCACCAGGGGCAGTGCCTCGATGCGGTGCCACGCGTAGCCAGCCTTGTTAGGACCTGCCTTGGCTGGGACGAAGCCCGCACACGCGTTGAGATTGAAAATACCCAGAGTATAATCAACGAGCATATAGCTTCCTCGCACACGTTTCAAAAGAGAGAACTTCAAACACATTGAAAGTATTCGTCACCGGCAAACTGTCACAAAAAGCCTTTGACACTCTGAAAGGTTTTTCTCAAGTCGATGCCTACGAGTCAGACGATCCGATGCCTCGCGAAGAAGTAGAGGCCAGGCTGGAAGGCAAAGATGCCCTCGTGTGCATTCTTGGCGATCGGGTCGACGCCAGCCTTTTTGAAAAGTGCCCACAGCTAAAACTAGTGGCCAATGTCGCAGTAGGATACGACAACATCAATGTAGCGGACGCAAACGAAGCGGGTGTATTGATTACAAATACACCGGGCGTGCTCGACAACGCAACGGCCGATCTTGCTTTCGGGCTGCTACTATCGGCGGCACGCCGTATTGTCGAAGCCGACGGTTTTGTGCGTCGCGGCGAGTGGAAAGGCTGGAAGCGAGAGCTGATGCTTGGCGCCGAATTGAATGGAAAAACTCTCGGTATCGTTGGCATGGGAAGGATTGGCAAAGCAATCGCCAAACGCGCACGTGCATTCGGATTGAATATCATCTATACGAGAAAGAGCGAAGACCAGAATGCCGATGAAGATCTGAAGAACTCATTTCAGGCAGAGCGCGTGTCACTTGATGATTTGTGCCGGAGGGCTGATTTCATCAGCGTCAATTGCCCATTAAGAGCGGATACCCGCCACTTGATAGGCGCAAAAGAATTTGCTCTCATGCAAACACATTGTGTACTGGTCAACACTTCCAGGGGGGCTGTCATCGACGAAGAGGCGATGATAGAGGCATTGGAAAGCGGCAGAATCGCCAGCTGCGGCCTTGATGTTTTCGAGCGCGAACCGGTAGTGCCGCAAAGACTGATGGCGCTCACCAACGTAGTATTGGCGCCTCATATCGGCAGCGCTACCAGAGAGACGCGCGCCGGCATGGATGAGCTGGCTGTCAAAGGACTGATTGAAGCATTTTCCGGAAATTTGCCCGCCAACGCGGTCAATCCCGACGCCTGGCAGAAGTTCTCGGAAAGACTGAAATCAAGAGTTCTCTAGACAGCGCATGCCTTTGCCGGAATCACCAGGGTTGCTCTTCTCTGTCGCGAAAGAGTTTGCCCGAGGTGGAACCGTCTGGAGCCTGGCACAACCAAACAATCGTATCGGCACCTTCTTCTACGCTGCGAGATGCATGTTTGCCGCCCATGTCCGTGCGCACCCAGCCAGGGCAACAAGCGTTGACGATGATGTTTTCGCTGGTCACTTCGTCTGCCACCATGCAAGTAAGCGCGTTGAGAGCAGCTTTAGACAGACGATATCCGGCATAACCGGCTCCCATTTCGGACATTTGCCCCAGCCCCGAGCTGACATTGACGATGCGACCATAATGATTCTCTTTCATCAAGGGAAGCATTTCTTTTATCATCGATAAAGCGCCGTAGACATTGGTTTCCATTGTGGTGCGAACATTGCTGAGCTCGCAGTCGAGAATACTCATCACCGGCTCGCCGTCTTCAAATTTGTCGAGCATGATGCCAGCGTTATTGACGAGAACATCAAGGCGCCCATACTGTTTTCTCAAATAGAGAGCAAGATCGCGGATGCTGGCGGCGTCTGTTATATCGAGCGGTCTAAAATCAACAGCAACGCCTTCCCTGGACAGCTCCTTTTGAGCCTCCCCGCCCTTTTTCTCATCTCTGCAGGTGAGCACGACGGTCAACCCCGCACGCGCAAGTTCGCGAGCCACTTCGCGACCGATGCCCCGATTGGCTCCGGTTACCACTGCCACTCTATTTGGTGCACTAGACATTATGTGAGCTCCAGTTCTCCTCTTCGTGACACTCGGCTATACCAGTGCCCGCTGTCCTTTATTGTTCGCTTCTGCGTCTTGTAATCGACATGAACGATTCCGAATCTCTTCGAATAGCCATATGCCCACTCGAAATTATCGAGTAAAGACCAGGCGAAATAGCCTTTCAGAGGCACCTTCTGCTTGAGAGCGCGATAGACGGCATGCAAATGTTCTCTCAAATATTCAATGCGTTCGGGATCATGCACGTGACCGTCCGGCGAAACCTTGTCATCAAAAGCGGCACCATTCTCGGTGATAAAAATGGGCGGCAGATCGTAGTCCTGGTTCATGCGCACAAGCAGCCGCTCCAGAGCACCGGGGCAGACCTCCCAACCCATCTCTGTATATTTGGAGCCGTCCACCTTTTTCACATCGCCTTTCTTGCCTGTGACTACTCGGAAGTAATATTGAACACCGAGAAAATCCATGCGCCTGGAAATCAGAGCCATATCCCCTGGATGGATTACCGAAATGGCCTCGCCAAATTCCGGATAGCATTCGGAGGGATAGGCGCCTGTAAGCAAGGGATTCAGGAACCATCCTGCAGAGATCTGATAGCGATGCTCGGCGATGCGCCTGTCGTCTTCTGATTCCGTCTCCGGCTCGACAGGAGAAAGGCTGAGAGTAATTCCGACTTTGGCGTCAGGACGGCTGTGCTTGATAGTCTCGAGAGCCCTTCCATGACCGACCAGAAGGTTGTGACCAACCTTTATGGCTGTGGATTTGTCTCTATAGCCGGGAGCCATATCACCAATCAAATTGCCGTGGACTGCAACCACCCACGGTTCGTTTATAGTCATCCAGTTTTTGACGCGATCGCCTAAACGCTTGGCCATGACGGCTGCATAGTCGGCGAAATAACCGGTGACATCGCGATTGGTCCAGCCGCCGATTTCTTGCAGAGACTCCGGCAAATCCCAGTGATAAAGAGTGGCGTACGGCTCGATGCCAACCGATAGCAGAGCATCGACAAGTCGGTCGTAAAAGTCCAGGCCAAGCCAGTTTATCGAACCTCTACCATGAGGCATTACACGCGGCCAGGCGATGGAAAATCGGTAGGCGCGCAATCCCATGTCTTTCATCATAGCCACGTCGTCGGCAAAACGGTGATAGTGATCGCAAGCCACATCGCCGTTGTCGTCGTTGAGAATATTGCCCTTCGTGTGTGAAAAACGGTCCCAGATCGACTCGCCCCGTCCATCGGCTTGCGCAGCACCCTCAATTTGGTAGGCAGCAGTCGCCGCTCCCCAGACGAAACCGCGCGGAAAAACTAATGGCGACTTCTCAGTCATGCTGATTACGTTTCCTCTTGTATGCTTGAAGAATCCGATGAACTGTCAAAATCCGACTGATCAAGAAAGTCGGCATCCTCTTCCGAATCGACAAAATTGGCGCGACGCTTCAATTGCTGGCGCTCGGTGTTTTTCGCTTTGCTGCGATAACGACCGGACAGAAGCGGCACATGAACCGCTTTGCCTTCTCTGCCACCAACCGTTTTGACCGCCGACTCCACTTTCTTTGACGTGTCCCTGAGAATAGTTTTCTCGCTTTGAGACTCTTTGACCATAATAGTGTAATTGTCGAAGCGGGTCGGGTCTATCTGTTCCAGATTAGCCAGGACATTGCACCCTTGCTCGACAAGGTGCGTGCAATCCGAATATTTGCAATCGACCGCAAATTTAGCCAGATCGGGAAATTGCCAGACAACGTCGAGCGGCTCCGGGTGTTTGAATTCGGAAAGCCCAAAGCCGGGTGTATCGGCAACCCAGGCAACACTTTTCTCATCAACACCGAGCGACCTCAATTGTCTTTTCGATATGCGATATAGCTCACTGTATGTGGTGGTGTGACGGCCGACACCAAAATCGTTGTCCATCACCCCAATCTTTAGATGCAATTCAGGTTCGAGCCGATTGAGCAAACTCGATTTTCCAACCCCGGACGGACCGGCGAAAACCGTAGCCTTCGAAACAAGCAAATTTGCCAGCCCGTCAAGCCCTTCGCCAGTGGCGGCAGAGACAATTGTAACCAAGTAGCCAAGCGGTTCATAAATACTTCGTAAAGCCTTCTTCTCTTCTTCGGAGGCAAGATCGCTCTTATTGAAGCAAAGAATTGGCAGCGAATCCCGCACCTCCAGCTGGAAATGGACCAGATAGCGATCGCAGACCAGAGCGTTCCAGGCCGGCTGATGTATGGCCTGTACAATGATCACCTGGTCTACATTGGCGAGTAGTGGCCGACTGAGAAGATTTTCTCTTTCCAGACGACTCGTGATGACGCCGCTCTCTTTTTCGGGATCGACATCATCGAGAGTTACCCGGTCTCCAGTGACGATGGAGACGCGCTCCTTCTTCAGGCGCCCTCGAGCCTGGCACAGAAGGTTGACGTCCAGTTCCGGCTGATGCACGAGATATCCGCCCGCGTGGCTGCGAATCACAGTGCCAACGGTTCCATTAGATACCGTTTCACCGTTTGCAGTGCTCGAGTCAGATAAACCGGACAAAGCCCATCAACTCCAATTAGAGAGCGGAAACCCAATAACAGAATACACCGACAACAACAGATATTTCCGGGATGCCCGGCATAAAGACCGAGACAACCAAGCCCGATCGCCCAAGGACGACTAAAGGAAACATGAATTCAGCAACCATGGACAAACCCGAAACCCAATCAGTCGAAAACACCCAAGGCGCACAGGAGCAGGCTTCCGTCATTACTGAAGCGCAAATGTGCGAATCAATGGCTCATATTCGCAATATAGCCATTATCGCCCACGTCGACCACGGCAAAACCACACTGGTTGATGGATTCCTTCGCCAGACCGGCGTTTTTCGCGAGAACCAGGAAGTGGTCGACTGCGTCATGGACTCAAATGACCTGGAGCGCGAGCGCGGTATCACTATCCTCGCCAAGACTACCGCGGTCAAATACAAAGAGTTTCTGATAAACATCGTCGACACCCCCGGACACGCTGATTTCGGCGGTGAAGTGGAACGTATCCTGGGCATGGTAGACAGCGCCCTTCTCGTAGTCGACGCCGGCGAAGGTCCGATGCCGCAAACTCGCTTCGTGCTCAGAAAAGCTCTCGAGCGCGGACTGCGCCCGATCGTCGTCATTAACAAGATCGACAGACCAAATATCGATCCCCATATCGCCGTCGACAAAGTGTTTGATTTATTCGTCGAGCTTGGCGCCAATGCCGAACAACTCGACTTCCCTTACATTTTTGCATCGGGCGTCAAAGGTATTGCCACCAAAGATCCCGAGGTAGAGGGTCAAAACCTCATTCCTCTGCTCGACCTGATGATCGATCACTGCCCGCCGCCAATCGGCAATCCCGATGCACCACTGCAAATGCAGGTGACGATCCTCGACTACAACGACTATCTAGGTCGCATCGTCATCGGGCGCGTCTACAACGGACGTGTCAGAGACAACGAGCAAGTGTCGCTCATGAAAGAAGACGGCTCCGTCGTAAGAGGAAAGATATCAAAACTCTTCACATTCCACGGACTGAAAAGAATTGAGACCAGCCAGGCGCAGGCCGGCCAAATGGTGGCAATTGCTGGATTCGCAACGGCAAATGTCGGCGATACAATCGGCAATCCGGATGTTTCCACACCGATGTCTCGCATCAAAATCGATGAGCCGACAATGAAAATGGCCTTCATCGTCAACGACAGCCCTTTTGCCGGACAAGAAGGCAAATTTGTCACTTCGCGTCAAATCAAAGCCCGCTTGCTTCACGAGTTGGAGACAAATGTCAGCCTGCGCGTCGACGAAACGGACAGCACCGATACATTTATCGTGAGCGGTCGCGGAGAATTGCACCTGGGTATTCTCATCGAAACGATGCGCAGAGAAGGATATGAATTTGCCGTATCCCGACCTGAGGTTATCCTCAAAGAAATCGACGGTAAAGATAACGAGCCCTTCGAGCGACTCTTCATCGACGTGCCTGAAGATTTCACCGGCGCCGTCATGCAAGAGCTCGGACCGCGCAAAGCGGAACTGCTCAATATGAAGGTTGAAGGCAATCAGTCACTGCTCGAATTCGTAATTCCGACAAGAGGTTTGATTGGTTTTCGCAGCGAATTCTTGCGCCTCACAAAAGGCAATGGCGTCATGAATCACGCATTCTGCGAATACCGCGAGTGGTGCGGCGAAATTGCTCGCCAGCGCAATGGCGTTCTGGTTGCCTGGGAAGAAGGTGTTGCTACAGGCTACGCTCTCGCTCAAGCAGAAGATCGCGGCGTATTTTTCATCACTCCCGGCACCAAAGTTTATGCCGGCATGATTGTGGGAGAAAATTCCCGCTCGCAAGATCTGGACATCAACGTTTGCAAGACAAAAAAACTCACCAACATGCGCAGCTCTAACAGCGATGTGCTGGTGACATTGCAAGCGCCGATGGAGATGAATCTGGAAAAATGTCTCGAGTACATCGAGCCGGACGAGCTCATGGAAGTGACACCGCAGTCGGTGCGGATGCGTAAGCGTATTCTGCAATCGGAAAAGCGCCGCCGAGCTGCAGCCGACTAGCATCCAGAACTGAAATGACAGCTTCGAAAGGGCGGCGCCAAGCGTCGCCCTTTTCAGTGCTTGCCTCTATTATTCGAATTGGGGAACGAGGCGATTCAATTTGTCCAGCTGTCCTGCCAGGGCCATCTTTTCGAAATAACTGAGCGAACCGTCATTGGCTTTGAAGATCGCTTCGGCTTGATGAATCTTGGAAGATTCCGTCTTCAGTTTCTGCGCTTCGACAGGCGAGATGACTCGACGCATGAGGGCCCTGTTGATACGTCTGTCGAGATCAGCCTGGCGTCCATCGATATCGTCCCAGGCAAGATTGACTGAAACGACCCCGATGCGGCTGTCGATGCGACGTTTCAAAAGGTCCAGATCATTGACCAGTGAAACAGTCTCGGCCAGATCAATTGCTCCGCCCGAAGCTGAGAATGCTCCCTGAGCCTGGGTGATTCTATTCAGTTCGGCTCTGAATCTGAATACATCTTCAGGCTTGAGCTTTTTGGCTTGTTCGAGTTGAGCCAACTGAGCACTGAGCTCATTACGACGCGCATCGAGACCACTCCAAACAGGCTTGGAGTCTTTCAAACGAGCCTCGACAGTAGCTTGCAATTTATCCAGCTCAGTCAATAGCATTTGCGTTTCACTGACGCTGATGCCGCCACCGGATTGACGATAACCCGCTTCTTCCGATGCTATGCGATCGATTTCCATGCGGAAGTTCTGAGCATCTTTTAGAGCCAATCTTCCGGAAGCCACCGCGGCCGCCAATTCAATATCGATTTCTCTCTGGCGGGCGTCGACATCAGGCAAATTGATTTTTCCGTTGGCGATGGCATTCTCTACACGTCTGGTCAATTGTTCCAGGTCGATAGCCAGAGTGAGTTTTTCACCATAGCTCAAACCACCGTCAGCGCGAAACTGACTTTCTTTGTCGGCGATAGAATCGAATTCTTTCGCCAGACGGTCTGCTTCGCGAGGGGTGATGCGACCGGTTGAAAGTCCTTCACTAATACGTCTTTGAATGCGTGCTTGACGCGCATCAATATCGGAGAGATCGCGCTCTTTATCTTGAGTCTGCCTCTTCAAATCACGCTGCAGCTTGTCCCATTCTGAGGCGATAAGAATGCTCTCTCCGGCGGTTAAGCGACCGTCGGAAGTACGGCATTGAAATTCCAGAGCGGCCAATCTATCCTTCTCAGCCTTGATCGCACGCGCCTCGTCGTTGGTGAGACGGCCGCTTATCGTCGCCGATGCCACCAATTTGTCGATCAGTGCTTTTTGTGCTTGAAGGTCCATCGGCTCCTTCTCGCTGTCACGAATCTGCTCATCGACTTTGGTCTCCAATTGCTCCAGGTCGTATGCCAGAGCCAATCGTTCGCGATAATTCAAACCATTTTGAGAAGTACGGAATTCAGCCTCTCTTCGCTCGATGCGATCGCCTTCAGCATCCAGTTCGCGAGCTTCCGAGAGCGTAAGCGTGCCGGACAAAACGCCGTCGGCAATACGCTTATCGAGGTCACGTTGTTTCTGCTCCAGATCGATAGTGATTTCAGTGCGATCGTGCAAGCTCTGATTGACCTTATGGCTCAATCTTTCTAATTCGGCCGCAATAGCCAGCGAGTTGTCGATAGTGAAAGTTCCGTCCGTCTTTCTCGTGCTGGCGGCAAGTTCTTTGATGCGCTGCAAATCGGACCTCAAACCGCTGGCTTCAGCATCGGTCAGTCTTCTGCTCGAAGCTGAATCATTGATGCGCTGCTCGATTTCGCCCACGCGCCCAGTAATACCGGGCCAAACGTCCGCACGTCCAAGCATGGTTCGCTTGACTCGAGACTCAAGCATGGAATATTCGACGGAAATCGTTTGAGCTTCGATAGGGGTCAATTGACCATCGCTCTGAGACATTTCACGAATCAATGTTTGAACTCGATCGAGTTGGGTCTTGAATTGCTGCGCTTCGAGAGGGGACAAACGCCCATGAACGAGAGCCTCTGAAATGAGCGAATCGAGTTGTTCTTTGCGGAGATTGACCTGAGTCGTGCTGCCGGAGGCGACATCTGAATTGTTCAATTTCAGCTCAATCTGCGTATTGAGCCGCTCAAGGTCAATCAGAAGAGCAAGTCTATCGTCCGGTCTGATGGGCCGTCCCGAAGCCTTCAAGGCAGCTTCTCGCTCAGCGATGCGATTGAATTCGACTCGCAACTGCTGTGCCTCATCACCAGTCAATTTGCCGGAGTTAAGTCCGTCCTGAATTTTCTTGTCTAATTCGGCTTGTCTGACGTCGGCATCTGAGATAGAAATGTCTCGGTCATGCAAAGTGCGTTCCAGCCTCGTGCTCAATCGATCGAGATCGAGAGCCAATTTCATTGTCTCGTCATAATCCAATTTGTTGTCGGACTGACGATATAGAGCCTCGAGAGAAGCGGAGCGGTCAAAATCATATTTGAGATCGTCGTATTCTTGCCTTGTTAATCGGCGCGATGACAAGCCATCCGTCATGCGCTTCAAGATGTCTGCTTGCATGCCGTCAATATCTACAGAGCCTGATCTGCGATCGCGCATATGCGCTTCGAGATCGCGACTGAGTTTGTCGAGATCAAGCGAAAGACGCATGCTTTCCCAGGTCGAGAGCTTGTTATCGGAGACTTTGTAGTCGGCTTCAGACTTCTCGATTTGAGCCAGCTGCTTCATATAGACATCGCCCTCAGCCCAGGTAAGCCGCCCGGACGAGATCGCATCTTTTATGCGTTTTTCTATTTGCACTTGCCGCGAGTCGATGTCCGTAAAGTTGGCAAGACCGCCGAGATTGCCGATAAAATTCGACAGGTCATTGGCGCACGCAGGCGAAGCAATCAAACCAGGTTGCAAAGCTAAGAACAGGGCAGCCATAGCAAATACTTTTGCGCGACGCATCTCAAATCCTCCAACAAATACCGCTTGATCAAAATCTGACGGCGGTGGCGTAATTGATGTTTCCCAGTTGCGTAAAAGAGATGTAAAGCCGAGGCGGCTGTCAAGCAACCCTGCTGTACAGATTCAAACGCAAGATGAAATTGTACACACTTGAACGCACTACTTTTTATACGTAATGCGATAAATGCTTCCGCCATGATCGTCGGACACCAGCAAAGAACCATCCGCCATCTGACAAAGGTCAGCAGGCCTGCCTGATGGAATTCCGGCACTGTTCAAAAATCCATCGGCGAAGACTTCATAAACGGGAGGCTTACCCTCAGGAAACCTTACGCTCATGATCCTGTATCCCAGTGGCTTGCTGCGATTCCACGAACCGTGCTCGGCAATGAAGATTTGATTTTTGTACAAGGCAGGAAACATATCGCCAGTGTAGAAGCGCATTCCCAGCGCTGCTACGTGCGGTCCAAGCGGCACGCGGCAAGGTGTAAAGTCGGCATCATTTGGACGCTTTGCCCCATACTCAGGGTCTTTTACATTTAAACCATATCGATAGGGATATCCAAAATTCAAACCTGGCTTGGGCGCGCAATTCAATTCATCAGGAGGAAGGTCATCGCCAAGCCAATCTCTGCCATTGTCTGTAAACCAGAGTTCCTTTGTGACCGGATGCCAATCGAAACCTACCGTGTTGCGAATTCCCTGTGCATACAATTGCAGATTCGAGCCATCCGGCTTCATCCGCATCAAGCAAGCATATTTGGTCCAATCTCGCTCGCAAACATTGCAGGGCGCCCCGACTGGAATATATAGCCAACCGTCCGGGCCAAAACGAATGTATTTATGCCCATGAGCCATATCGGAAGGCAAATTCAAATTGACAGGAACAGGCTCGGGAGGATCGCTCAAGTGTTTGTCGATGTCCTTTAGTTTTACGACTCCATTGACAAGGCCGATGTACAAATCTCCGTCTCTGTAGGCCATTCCCAGAGGTCCGTTCATTTTTCTGGCAACTATGTAGGAGACATCGCCCACGCCGTCATTGTTCTTATCCACGACTGCAGTCACATCGCCATTGAGATTTCGCGATCCGACATATAAAACCCCGGAGGGGCTGAGCGCCATAGAGCGGGCCCGGGAAATTCCTTTGAAGTATGGAGCAATCGAAAAGCCTGGAGGCAGCTTTATCTTATTCATCTCGGGCGTGGTTGCTTTGACCGAAAAGAAGGTCAGGTAGCCGGTGGTCGCGATCAGACCCAGCAAGAAAAAAATTCTCGGCTTTCTAAAAGTCTTCGCCTGAGCCTTGTCTTTCATCGTCATGAGAGTCTCGCAACCCGGATACGGGATTTGAACACAATATATAATCGTTCATGATTGTCAGACGTCTATCTTACCTAAATCACCGGTCCAAAACGCGTAAATAAAGTGGCACGTAAACTCAGAGCCGGCGGCGGCTTTCCCGCCATCATGTACTCGCTTGAAAAAGCCTTTCAAGTCGGACCTTTGCGGCTTTTAAAACGCATGAACTCCCGCAACGCCTGCAAAACATGCGCTGTCGGCATGGGTGGCATGAAAGGCGGCATGGTCAATGAAGCCGGGCACTGGCCGGAAGTCTGCAAGAAAAGCTTGCAGGCTCAAGTAGCCGACATGATAGGCGCTCTGCCGGCAGACTTTTTCGACAAACATTCTCTGGCCGATCTGGAGAAGCTGACACCAAAGCAAGCAGAAGACGCCGGAAGACTTTCTTATCCTGTGGTGCTGGACAAGGGAGAAAGCCATTTCAAACCAATAACTTGGGAAGCGGCGCTCAAGCATATAGAAAAAGCGATGAAAGAGACTAAGGCAGAGCACACAGCCTTCTATTCATCCGGTCGTTCATCGAATGAAGCAGCCTTCCTTCTCCAGGCATTTGCCCGCGTATACGGCACCAACAATGTAATGAATTGCTCTTATTACTGCCATCAAGCATCAGGTGTGGCCCTGAAAATGGCTTTCGGCACTGGCACGGCAACCGTTGAACTGGAAGACTTGGCACGCTGCGATCTGGTCGTTTTGCTTGGCGCCAATCCGGCATCCAATCATCCTCGACTGATGACACAACTGGCCAATCTGCGCGCCCGGGGCGGGCAGGTGATAGTCGTTAATCCAGTGCGCGAGTCACCTCTCGAGACTTTCCATATTCCGTCGCAGGTGAAATCACTGCTTTTCGGCACAAAAATCGCCTCCACTTATATTCAACCTTTACCTGGAGGAGACGTAGCATTTCTCGTCGGTGTTCTCAAATCAATAATCGAGAAACGAAAAGTAGACCAGGAATTTATCGATAGTCATGCCGAAGGCTCGGCTGAAGTCCTAGACTATGCACGCCAGGCTGACTGGGACACACTGATCAAGAATAGCGGCGTTGGACGAGAAGAGATCGAAAAATGCGCTGACATCATTTACATGTCAAAGCGGACAATTTTTGCTTGGGCGATGGGTTTGACTCACCATGCCAGCGGTGTAGACAATGTACTTGCCGTATGCAACCTTGCCATCGCCACCGGCAATGTCGGCAAACCAGGTGCTGGAATGTTGCCGATTCGCGGGCATTCGAATGTGCAGGGAATTGGCTCCGTGGGCGTGGCCACCGGTTTGCAGGATAGCGTTAAACAATCGCTCGAGTCTATTTACAAGACGAAGCTTACGGACACTCCTGGTCTTGATACGCACGCAATGATTGACGCCTGCGGCAGGGGCGAAATCAACTTTCTCTTTGTGCTCGGAGGCAATCTCTGGGGTTCTAATCCTGATTCCAACTGGGCGCAGGAGAGCATGAACAGGGTGAAAAATGTTGTCTATCTCTCGACAAAGCTTAATCCCGGACATTTTTTCGGGCGTGGAGAAACCACACTGATATTACCGGTCCTGGCACGTGACGAAGAGCCTCAGGCAACGACCCAGGAATCAATGTTCAATTTCATTCGTTTTTCCGAAGGAGGAGAACCAAATATAAAGGGGCAAATGATGCCGGAATCAGAGATCATTTGCGACATAGCCAATAGAGTTTTGGGAAAAGATCCTTTCGACTGGACGACTTTGCGCGACCATAAAAAAGTACGCGAGCTTATCTCGAAAACAATCCCCGGATGGCAAGAACTTGGCACCATAGACGATACCAAAAGGGAATTTACGATCACGGGCAGGGTTTATCATACTCCTCATTTCAATACGAAAACAGGCAAAGCAATCATGCATCCGACGCCCGTCCCCGAACCGGTTTCGCAGGGACTGATTCTCATGACTTTGCGCTCCGAAGGACAGTTCAACACTGTCGTGTATGACGAATATGATTTCTACAGGGGCATGCCGCACCGCTACTGTATTCTCATGTCAAAAGAAGACACTGAAAAACTAAACATCAAAGACGGCCAGCGTGTTGCGGTTCGTGGTGAAGCGGGGCGCATGGAAAATATTGAAGTAGTGGTCGGTGCGATTAGACCCGGAGCCGTGGCGATGTATTACCCGGAATCCAACATATTGATAAAGGCAAATATCGATTCTCGCTCAAAAACTCCAGCATTCAAGAGCGCACCAGTCTGGATTGAAGCATAAGCTGAATCTTGGCAATCAAGAGGCGAGCGCGGATCAAAACAATATGGCATAATCGCACTTATCGGAGAGGCAAGCAGCGAGGTGTAATTCCACCTTCGTTTTGCGTATTGGCATCCGATGGCACGATTGTTCATCGTATCGGGTCGACTCCCACTAGCTTTCGTCTTAGAGGGCAGCCGCAAGGCAGCATGGAATGAGCCCTGCAGGTTAAGACCTCCGCTCAAACCGTGCGCCCTTTAAGATGAGGCATTATAAGGAGGATTGAAATGAAACATGCACCAGAAATCCTGCTTATCGCAGTTCTATTAATCACAGGCGTTCTCATCCTGGTGAAGTTGTTCTACAAGATACTGAAGAAGGTCACTGTCTGGGAATACGAGCAAGCACTTCTTTTCACCGATGGAAAATTGGAAAAGGTACTTGCGCCTGGGGCCTACTGGATCTGCCCGCTCTTTCACACCGTCACAAGAGTGGATATGCGCGAACGCTCCGTGCCGATTGTCGGCCAAGAATTGCTCAGCCTCGACAATGTTGGGCTGAAACTTTCAATCGCCGCCACATTCAAAGTAGTAGATCCAAAGCTGGCGACTATCAAGGTCGATAATTATTACTCAGCACTATATTCGGTACTACAACTAGAATTGCGCGAAATAGTCAGCACTCAAAGAATCGAAGAACTGCTTGAAAAACGCAATCAGATAGGAGAAAAGCTACTGGAGGGTTGCAAGCCAAAAGCAGCCGAACTGGGCTTGGAGCTTTCTGCAGCAAACGTTAAGGACATCATGTTTGCAGGCGATTTCAAAAAAATATTCGGACAGATTGTGAAAGCACAAAAAGAAGGGCAAGCTGCCCTTGAGCGAGCACGTGGCGAAACGGCCGCCCTGCGCAGTCTGGCCAACGCTGCAAAAATGCTGGAAACAAATCCAATGCTTCTGCAGTTGAGAGCACTTCAGACTATGAGTGAAAACACCGGAAGCACACTGATCATGAATGTAGGGCAGGATTCGCAACCCTTACCGATAAGAAAAGCGTCGGGCGGCACAAAAACTGCGCCGATGACCATGGAAGAAGAATAAGGGATTGACCTATTTGCTGAAAGACTTTCCGGAGTCCTTCATTGAAGGCTGCGCATCAGGATTATTGCGCAGCTTCGGTCCACGATCATCACTGCGCATTCGAGCGAGCTCGCTCTTTTGCGCAGGGGTGAGAATTTTCTGCATCTTTTGCCAGGTTTCTCTCTTCAGGCGGTGCATTTGCTGTCGCAACTCTCGATCGCCGCGTGCTCTGCCCGAGTCTGCATCGCCGCCGAGATTCGCTTCACGTGACGCTCGAATCTTGCTTGAAAGAGGCGACATCACTTCTTTGTACTCTCTCAAAATCTTGTTGATCTTGGAGGACTGTACTGGTGTTAGAGACTCCAGTCGTTTTACATTGCGAAAACTCGGTATATCTCCATGATGACGCCTTTCGCCCTTATTGCGCCGCCCCTGGTGCCCGCCTTTTCGAGAATGTCGACCTGGCGTCTCTGAGGCGTCGGGGACTAAGTCAAGCTCGATGGCTTTGCTTTTGCTTTCCTGGGGGGCTGCCGGTGCCTGATTGCCTGCGCACCAAAAACACAGCGCGATAAGCGGTGAAATCAGAGGCAGAAAAAAATACTTTTGCCGAGATAAAGTCATTTGCTTATCCTTCTTTCTTCTTTTTCTGTTTTGTCTCAGCCTTGACCATCTTAAAAACCTTATCCTTCAGCTTTTTGAACTTCTCGATCTGAAACCACAGCTGCGAGCCTGCTAATGAAATGTCCTCATTTTTGTAGTCCGGTCCTTTTGTTGCCGTTTCTAGCTTAGACCACGGCGGATTGAAACCGCGAGCAGCATCGAACATTTCCACATAGGCCTGCAACAAATCAGACTCCGTCTGGTTCGGACGAGGTAGCGAATTGATTTCATGATCGAGCATCGGAATAATTTCCTCGATCTGAGACATGAAATAGTCGACCCACTTTTTTCTGGGCGGCAAGTATCCTATCGACATCATGCCCGACGGATTCGGAATCGCAGGTATGATCATCGGACCAATTACGTTAGGTTCGGCAACCACAACCATGTCCTGTCTCTGCGCTTCGTAGAGAAGGCCTTTCAACATTTCTTGCAAATGATGTACTGAGACGCCGACATCATGAAGCCCTTGCAAAACAACAGGAGCGCCGCCCTGCACATTGCCCTGCAATGCAGCTGCAGAGGCAGGCGGATTTAAGCCCGAACTTTTGCGACCGTCATCGGACGAATTACCCGAAGACGAGGTGCTTTCGCCGGAGCCTACAGGTTTTGAAGAAGAAGTAGAAGACTGATCAGCTGTATCTCCGCCTGCGCCTTCAACTGAATCTGCAAAACACGGCGGCAATGACAGAGACGTCACTGTTAAAAGGGCCAGAATTGAATTGCGCGCTGCCATCCGCCTACCTCAAAAAGTGAATCAGGCAAGCAGTATACCTGCTTTACGACTGGCTAGAGGGCAATAACCTCGTTGCTATACTATGGCTCTTGCAGATCTGGCAAAGAAGCGGGTGCAATCGCTTCTGCAAACTGAGGAGTGTTCGCCAGGAGCGTTCTATAGGTTGCTGCGTTGGCGATTCCATTGATCAAATATGCAGGTATCCCACCAACTAGAAGGCACATAAATCCAACAGCATTGATGAAATAACTAATTAGAGCAAGCAAAATCAGCTGCCAGCGTGCACCTTCACAGATTGCCCAACTTGCCTTCATTGCCGCTATAGGGCCCATTTTCTTTTCCAGGATGAAATAGCCGGCAAACTGGAATGAAATCTGGAGAATAATGCCGGGGACAATAAAGCTTATATATCCCAGAACAATCAGAATTCTGGACAAAAATACGAAAGCAAAATAAGTAGGCAAAAACTTGATGCATTTGAAACAGTCATCAGCGTTTACCTTCTGTCCATCGAGGGCGAGAAGAAATACATTCATCATGCCAATCTCTACCGTGAGCACGATAATCGCGCTTATGAAATGCATTAACAACTGTAAGCCGATATTGCTCATCGTCATCGTGCCGTTGTAGCCCATGACGAAACTGGCCAGCGGCACGAGCGCTGCCACCAGTCCGTTAACACCAAGTATGCAAATCAACGGCCAAAACCGGCTCATTGTAATTTGCCATCCGGTGCTGATTACGTCATCAACAGCGAACTTTTCATCTGTCTTTGGAGTGGGAACGATTTCCTGAGTCAAACTGCGTCACCTACCTGGTCGCTTGATCTTCGGCCGGCCGCAGAGCCCGGGAGCACTTCCAGAAGGTCTCCGAAGAGCCAACCTTGTCCATAGTGAACGCCGATTTCTTTCAGCACTGGTATGTCATCGCTGTTTTCTATTCCTTCCGCCACAATCTCAGCACCGAGCGATTTAGCAACATTGGCAAGCCGCTTCATCAAGCGCGCCTTGGAAGGCTCGGCTGAAACTCCTGTCACGTATTTACGATCTACTTTGACCAGATCTGGTTCTAGTAGTATCAGGCTTTCCAGAGAACTTCTTCCGAATCCTACATCGTCTATGGCTACAAGAATGCCAGCCTGCTTTAGGGCGTTGACATGATCACGCATGTAGGCTGGATCTCCAACGAATTGCTGTTCGCTGATTTCAACACAGAATACACGGCCATCTTGTTTTGCAGGGAAAAGAGCGAGTAACTGTTCGATAGGCGTATCGAGCAGAGTAGAAGGAAAAATGTTCAGGTGGAAGCGCATATTCTGCTTAACGCCATTGGTAGCAGCGATGCAAAGCTTGACACAAGAAAGATCGACGGTAGTAAGAATATTGTTCTCGACGCAAACTCTAAAGAAATCGGCTGGACTCTCGAAAGCTCCATCCGGTCCGCGAGAAAGAATCTCATAGCCAGAAACTTGTTCGGTCGACAGATCTATTATCGGCTGAAAAACCGTGCGGAAAGCACTCGCATCGCAAAGCACGTCGACAATATCGCGAGCGACCGGATTCTCGTCATCGGGTGCCCCATCGCGAGCCACAGATACTTTATTCTTGCCAGACAGTTTGCTGCGCTTCAGAGCCGAGCGCGTCAAAGTCAACACTTCTTCCAGGGAAGACACCTTTTGAGGCAGCGTTGCAACACCGGCGCTGATAGTCAGATGTATCAGATCGGAAGCATTGCGAAGCGGGCTATCGGAAACCGAAAGTCTGATTCGCTCGGCCACCTTCATGGCGTAGGCCAGCTGGGTATCGGGAAGAAGAACGAGAAACTCATCACGACCGATACGCCCGACATGGTCAGACGGGCGCAATGTGTTGCCGATACGTCGAGAAAGTTCCTTCAGAATTACGTCCCCGACAGCATGTCCAAGACCTTCATTGACTCGACGGAAATTGTCTATATTCAAAAGCATGCCGACAAGCTGTGCTCCGGCACGTCCGGCCCGATTCTGCTCTGCTATAAGCGCTTGCTCCAAGCCACGCACATTTAGAACTTCTGTGAGCAGATCTTTGTTGGCTAGTTTATCCAAGTGAGCTTGAGCTGAGCTCAATTGATCTTCTAGAAGTTGGTTGCGTTCTTTCAAAGACTCGACTGAATTCTGCCAGTTCTTCGACATGAGAAATGTTCCCAGTCCAAGCAAACCGAGAAATGTAATGAGTAGAAAACCAACCAGAACTTGATAGTTAGGCAGCGAGCTATACTGCGATATTCGCGCCTCCAAGAGCTTTATTTGCTCGTTCTCCAGCCGCTCCACAGAAGCGGCGGCCGCATTGGATTGAACCAGCGCGTTGTCCGACATCTCCAAAATGCGCTTCGGCGCCATTCCCTGTTCACGGCGAGAATTCATTGCAGTGCGCAAGGCTGTTATCGAGCTCTCAAGTTCATTTTCAAGACGGCGAAACTGTTCGGCTGTGCGAGTGTCGTCATCCAGAGTCCGCAACGAAAAAAGCCGTTCGTTTACACGCGCGACTGCCTCATTGAAATCATCAGCACGACGAACTTCGCCTGATAAAACAAAATCCCGATGATAGAGCTGAGCTTCGCGAAAATCGGTCAAGACGCTCTGCAAATTATCAAACACTTTCTGCCGTTGCTCTAGCCACTGCTTGATTTCTCTCGCCCCGGGATGCACCAGATAAGGGCTGAAGAGCGCCAAAGCAACAGCAATCAGCGCAATGCCAAATCCGCTAAATATCTTCTTTTCGCTCGACCAACCGTTGAGCACTACAAAACTCGACTAATCAGGACATGACGGTAAAACACAGCTTACTTCTTGAATCTAATTACTAGTATTCCACCTATAGCATGATAAGTGTCGAAGAATCACCTTTACAAGCAATTGAGTGACCAATAAAGAGGCTGTCTACTACAGGTCGATACCCCTATCGGCAAACTAGCGGCGGCTTTCCAGCCGATATTTAATATTCGTGCCACACGTTTGCCTGCTTGACCGCATAAATTGGGCGAACTTAGTGCATCACCCCCTTACTAAACACGTCCGCCCATCTTCCAGCTCTTCGGAGCAAAGGAGAATACATGAGCGCAGCTTTCAACACCTCCGACCGTGGAGACAGCGTAGTCAATGAGGCAAAGACCTCAGATGCTCCACAGTTTGATCTGAAGTCTCTCTACTCGGATATGAGCACCACCACACGCAGTGGCTCGACAAAGTTAGATTCTGGCGACCAGCTCGATTTTGGTCCTTCCGATATATTCTCGCGCATTAGCAGCCACGACAATTCAAACAACAGCTTCAATTTAGAACAACAGGGGGCAATGGATATTGCCAAACATTTCGCCTCCTTTGATGACGATAAAGAGAATCAAGGCAATGATTTCAGCTTCGACAGAGAAGACGCCGGTCGACTGGTTGAAGTGTATGGCGACATGTTCAACGCGCAACAGTCGCTGCAAGAAGGCGACAAGACAGATGCCAAAAACTGGCTCAGTGAGATGCGCCGAGACTTAACGGATTTCGCAAAAGGACTATTCTCAGACTCGGATGAACAAAAATCCGACCATGGTCACCATGACTGGCACCACCGCAGACATGAAGACAACGGTCACGAAAAAAGAGATAGCGAAGAATGCCCGCAAGACAAATGCCCACCAAGTTCTGAAACAGAACACGGCGGAGAGGCAGAATCGGAGCACGGTTCCGAACATGGATCTGAGCACGGTGCCGAGTCCGGTGATAGCTATGTAGGCTCGGGCAGTGAGGGCTTCACGCCTCAAGATTCAATGGTGCTTTTGCAGAATGATATGCAAGAGCTATCTCAAGCCCTGGCGAGCGGCGACATGGAAGCAGTTCAAAAAATCATGGAACGCATGAGCCGTCACTTGGCTCTGATGATGCAGCAACTAGGACAAAGTGAAGATGGAAGCGAAGTCGGCCATGGAACAGAAAATCCAGTCCACGGCAGCCCGAGTGAAGCAACCGACCCAGTCGCTGATAGATCCAATCCACTCGATCCGATAGGAATTCTGCCTAACCCGTTCGACCTCTCTGCGGACCCATCCAGATTGGGTGACCTTCTAATGGGTATTCCTAATCCCGGGGATCTGGCAAGAGGCTTGCCGAGTCCGCTAGATCTTGCAAATGGACTGCCGTCCCCTGGAGATCTTTTCAACAGTCTGCCAACGCCCGGAGATATTCTCAGCGGTTTGCCTCAACCGGGCGATTTGTTCAATGCATTGCCCAAGCCGGGCGATCTTCCTGGTCTACCTGGTTTGCCGAACCTGCCCAATCCTGGTGAAGTTTTGGACAAACTGCCGAAACCGCCAAAGCCTGCAGACCTCTTAAATCCTGCAAAATTACTAGACAGCTTCCCGAAACCAAGCGACATTTTCGACCTCTTTTAGATAGACAGAATTGTCGAACCGGCAGCGTTCGGCAGATAGAAAGTGGGTGAGCGCGGAGCAAAAGCTTCGCGCTCTTTTGCTCAGGGGAAATCCTTAGGGTTAAACTTATTGGCATGAACTTTCATTTTTTCGGCAATAATAAGGCGATTGATTTAGTCAATACTGAAAGCGCCGCAGCGAGCGGTACTACAGACTTGCTCGCCTCTCAAGAAGCACTCAGCGATTGGTTCGAGGAAGCAGGCATTGCCTGCGGCATCCAATGCTCAGATAAGGATCTGGAAGAAACGCGCGAACTGCGATCTGCGATGCGCAGAATTTTCGACCGCGTACAAGAATCAAAATCAGCTGCACCAGGCGATCTGGATTTACTTAATCGACGAAGCAACGAGATGGTCAGGCTGCTTTCAGCAGCGAACAATAACTTCAAAATAAGCGTGCGTCTGAATTCGAGCACAGATATCTTGGCGATGTTGGCCAGTCAATGCTGCGAATTGCTTGCTTCCAATAGACTTGGTTCAATCCGCAAATGCGCGAGCACTAAATGCACCTACTATTTTTTTGACACGTCAAAAAACCAGCAGCGTCAGTGGTGCAGCATGGAAACATGCGGCAACAGGCACAAAATGCGCAAGCATTATGACAGGAGCAGAGGTGATAGCTCCTGAGAATAAAAAGAAAGGGCGCATATGAACACGCCCTTTCTCATTTGTTATTCCAGTTTTGCGATTCCCGCCTACATCTCTAATAGATGTAGAGCATCTCACGGAACTTAGGCAGCGGCCACAATGAGTCATCAACCATCAGTTCCAACTCATCGGCTACTTGCCTGACTTCATTCATGGCAGGAATCACGCGCTGCTGGTAGAAGCGTGCTTCGGCAGTATGTTCATCATCGATGTGCTCTTCGCCGCGCTGTTCATGACGCAGCATATCGAGCACTTCAATGGCGGTTCTCAATCTGGCAATTCTATCGGAAACATCTTTGAGCATGTTTTCCTGATGTGCCAAATTGATTCCATTTACAGCCGATTTTGTTTGAACAATCGCTGTAGCCAGGCGAGTTTGATACTCGATGGCAGCAGGCAAGATCATCGTTGTCGCGATGTTTGAAGTGAGCAGAGACTCGACGTTGATCGTCTTGCAGTAGTTCTCCAGCAAGATGTGATAGCGACTGACGAGCTCTTCTTCTTGGAAGACATCATAGCGGCTGAAGAGTTCTTTGGCCTCGTCTTCGATCAGAACTGGCAAAGCTTCAGGCAAATTCTTCAGGTTAGCCAGACCGCGACGAGCTGCTTCTTCATGCCATTGCTCGGAGTAGTTGTCGCCGTTGAAAAGAATTCGCTTGTGGTCGGAAAGAGTCTTCACAAGAACGCTGTTGATAGCGGCCTTCAGATCCCCACCTTTCTTGACAGCATTCTCGATTTCGTCAGCCAGATAATCCATAGAATCTGCCACCATCGTATTGAGGACGGTGTTGGGCATGGCTACCGATTGGCTTGAGCCGACGGCGCGGAACTCGAACTTATTGCCTGTGAATGCAAAAGGTGAGGTGCGATTGCGGTCGGAGTCATCCTTGAGGATATCCGGCAACATCGATACGCCAGATCTGACCGTAGCACCAACCTTTTTGTCGGATGCTTTGCCGGAGATGATATTGTCGACGACTTTGGTGAGTGCATCACCGAGGTAAATCGACATGATTGCCGGAGGAGCTTCATTCGCTCCCAAGCGATGGTCATTACCGGCGGTGGCAATACTTGCACGCAGCAGTTTTGCATATTTATCTACTGCGCGTATAACAGCCGCTAGCACGACGAGGAATTGCAGGTTGTCTTGAGTGTCTTCGCCTGGCTCGAGCAAATTGTTGCCCTGGTCGTCAGCCATCGACCAGTTGTTGTGCTTGCCGCTTCCATTGACGCCGCTGAACGGTTTTTCATGGAACAAGCACCGGAAGCCATGCTTCTGAGCAGTTTTTCTGAAAACTTCCATGAGAAGCATGTTGTGATCTGTGGCCAGGTTGCTGCTTTCAAAAACAGGAGCAACTTCGAATTGAGCGGGAGCAACTTCATTGTGACGGGTTTTAACCGGCACACCTAATCTATAAAGTTCGTGCTCTGCGTCCATCATGAAGGCCAGAACGCGCTCACGGATGGAGCCCCAGTAGTGATCTTCCATCTCCTGTCCCTTGGGCGGGCGGGCACCGAAGAGAGCACGGCCGGCGCTGATGATATCAGGACGTGCGTGGTAGAAGGCTTCGTCAATCAAGAAGTACTCTTGCTCGGGACCAACTGTGCAATTGACCCGCTTCACTTCTTTGTTGCCCAGAGCATGCAGCAAGCGAACCGTCGACTTGCTTATAGCTTCCAGAGAACGCAGGAGCGGCGTTTTTACATCCAGGGCATGTCCGCTGAAGGAGCAGAATACAGAAGGGATGCAGAGGGTTCTGCCGTTGGCGCTATCCATGAGAAAAGCAGGGCTGGATGGATCCCAACCTGTGTAACCGCGAGCCTCGAAGGTAGAGCGAATTCCACCTGAAGGGAAGCTCGATGCATCGGGTTCGCCCTGAACCAGGTTCTTTCCGGAGAATTCGAGCACCGCACCGTCATCTACATTAGAGACGAGGAATGAATCGTGCTTCTCGGCTGTGTATCCATGAAGCGGCACGAACCAATGAGTGAAGTGGGTGGCGCCTCGAGCGATCGCCCAATCTTTCATGGCATTAGCCACAGTATCAGCCATTGCCGGATCTAGTTGCTCGCCATGATCGAGACAACGAACAACCGCCTTGTAGACGGTTTTCGGCAGAAGCGCACGCATTGTCTGTCGATTGAAAACATTGGATCCGAAGATCTCATTTACAGGATGACTTGCATAATCAATTGATGTAGATAGGGGTTGCCGGCTTGCCACTGCAGAGACTGCCCGCTTGCGACCGTTCGCCAGAGCGCTGTTGCTATCTTTCGACACGTGATATTTGGACCTCTTTTCGTGGTGCGTTGTATAAGTCATCTGTCCCTCACTTTCCGCCTGCTGTACGCCTTACTAATTGATCTTAAATTCCAATTGCTTTGAGAATTACTCTCTTTCTGCGCTGTCCATCAAATTCCGCATAGAAAATCTGCTCCCAGGGTCCAAGATCGAGCTTGCCCTCAGTCACAGGCACCATCACCTGGTGATTAATCAAGATCCGCTTTAGATGCGCGTCTCCGTTGTCTTCACCGGTCTGGTGATGCTTATAGTCAGGATTGACCGGCGCCAGCTTTTCAAGCCATTCACCGATGTCGTGAATCAATCCCTGCTCCCAGTCGTTTATATATACACCAGCCGTGATGTGCATGGCTGAGACAAGAATAAAGCCTTCCCGAAGTCCGCTCTCCTCAAGGAATTCGCGAACTTCATCAGTAATTCGTATAAATTCCTGTCGCTTCTTTGTATCGAACCACAAATACTTAGTGTGCGACTTCAGCGAGTCGGAAACCTTCACGGCTGCTTGCTCCCGTATATGCAATCAACAACTCGCGGGGATATTTATTCAAACATGCGCGCACGAGCCCGGTATTAGAGTGTACCTGGATTCCATTTAATGTTCTAGTATTTGCTAAGTTTCAAATCGCGCCGCGATCAGCCTTTCCAGCGCGGCGTTTGCAGACTAATTGACAAGAACAGCGTGGAATCAAAGCTCTCGGAGATATGCGAACCGGAGCAATTGCATATAAAGACTGTTAAGAATCGCGGCGATCCACGAGGAAAAGCGGATTAGAAGCCGTCACCGTTGAGCGAATGAAGGTTGGAAGACCGTCGCCGATACCCAGCTTCGATGACAATCTCGAAGAAAGAGAGTTATTGACTCGATTGAGCCCGAGCGTCTCAGCAATATTGGAAACACCTGGTCTTTCGTAAGGTGCAATGCGCGAAAGCGTATTCCAAGGATTATTGATATCGACTCTTTGAAGCGATTGCAAAGCCGCATCATAATCGACTTTCACTGGATCTTTGAGGTCGGTCAACCCGAAAGTCTTGCGGTCGGCCTGTGCCATATAGTCATGCAGATAGGCTTCTTTTGCCCTGTGATCCATCACAAGTGCTTTCACAGGCACTTCGCTTCCGGGCGCGATAGAAGCCTTGCCCAAACCCATATAGAACGTCTGGTTCGCACCGGCGTTGATTACACCCAATCCGTCTTTCGGCGTCATGCGCAGATCCGGTACGGACATCATCCCTGGAGCATCGACATGTGGATTGTGCGTGTGCACTTGAATCTGCCCAGGACGCTGTACGACTCCGATTTCAACGCTCTCAGCAGTGCCGGGCATCATCTGGCTCATCCTGCCGCGCACGGGATCTATTACTCGACCATACTCAACGGTGTAAGGTTTTTGCGAAGGCATCAAACGGCTGGCACCAAGGGCATCTACAGTGCGCTCGTCTACCATCAGACTATTCTTGATCTTCGTTCCAGGTCCTCGGAAAAAGAGCTCGTCCGGCAAAGCGCGGCGCAAGGGAAATTCAGCTTTCTCGGCAACGGCTGTCGATAAACTCTGAGCAAATGCCGATCTCTCCAAGCTCGCAAATGCAAGTTTGCTACCAAAGCCGGCAGCCGGCAGTGTTTCAACAAAGGTCGCGCCCTCTCGGCCCAGTCCTTGCGCGCCTTGCCTGGCAAGCGAAACTCGCTTCTGCCAGGTATCTGCTTCGCCTGCTTCATCCAGGAAGTTCGACACCTTAGGTGCGAGTCGACACCCCTCGGCAACCAGTGCGGTTCCTGCAACAAGAGCTCCCAAAACCGGCGCACGGCGCATCAAAACCGTCGCACCATAACCGATCGCCCCGGCAATCGCCGAATTCTGAACCACTTGCCCTGGTCTTTGAGTGACGTCGTTGAAAATTTCTTCGATAATCGCGCTTGGTGCCTGGGACATCGTTTTGCCAACGACATCCAGCTGATTTTCGATACGTGACGGACTGTCTGTCACAGTGGCTCCCGATTTCAGCGTCTGGGCGCTCTAGGATCTGATTTACCTCAGGGCCTGAGCTTAAGTCAAAGATTTACCTGAGTCATTGGGGAAAGTACGTAAGCACTACAAAGCCAACTGGCTGGGATTCTCATATGAACTAGCAGTGGGGGTTGACACACATACAAACGTATGTACAATAAATATATAGGCCGTTTCTAAGCAGAATGACGACTCCTGAAACAACCGGAGCACGGACCTATGCGCGAGTGTTGCCTAGGGCCCTCGCGCACACAGCATGCCGCCGCACGCGCTCAGCTGCGGCTTATCAGCGCAGCTCGAAAATTTGCCGCCCCGGCAGGGCGAATTCACATACTCTTGAAATTGATTTTTTGACCAGTTTTCAGGTTGGAAACAGGAGCTCCACCTTTTACGGGCTCTTTCAATTTGTCCGTCGAACGCTCATTCTCGGATTCTTCCTGCCCGCTTCGCGTGCCAGCTGAATCAGAACTCCCAGAATCCGGCGCAGCCGATTTGGTTTTCGCCTCTTCGGCCTTTATCACTTCCAGCCTGCGCTTCGCCTCGAATTGGCCGGGATCGACATTAAGAGCGCGATTATATGCTGCAATCGCACCGTCGACATCACCCTTTCTCTCGTCGACTCGTCCAAGGTGAGCCCACAATCCGGCATGCGTGGGACTGATCTTAATGGCCTTTTCGAGCTCGTCGGAGGCAAGTTTGAAATCACCCTTTGTTTCGGCCATCCAGGCCAAGTCTACATGCAACGCAGCCGCCTGGGGAGCAAGTTCCACCGCCTGCGCCAACTGGCTAAAGGCTTTATTCTGATCACCTTTGTCCGAAAGCAGATATGCGAAGTCCGCGTGAGCGTACGGGTCGTCCGGATCAGCAGCAAGGCTGTCCTGGTATGTTTGTTCAGCCATATCAAACTCGCCTTTGCTGGCAAGTGCGAATGCCAATGAACGTTTTATTGCTGCGTTAGTGGGAGTGAAATCGAGAGCCCATTGCAATTCGGCAATAGAGTTATCCCATTTTTCCTTCTTGCCGTACTCTAGAGCCTTGCGATAATGCAGCTTTGCTCCCCGGGCTTTCAGCTCAACCTTTTCCGCCTCAGTGAGCGGCACCGGCTCACCCAGTCCTGCCACCATCATCAATTCTGCAAGAGAGCGCAACGGGTGACCAGTAAGAAGGGACACTATGCAATAGTCTCTGTGAGCAGCTTTCATTGTAGGCATGTACATAATCGCCGCTTCCAATTCCAGCTCACACATCTTCAGATCAAACTGACCGAAGTAAAAACGTGATAGATCGAAATGGTCCAGGGCCTGCGTTTCAATCAATCGCTGTGCAGCCGGATCAATCTCACGCACCAACTTTCCATCTTTTAAAACAGCCTTTTCGCCCATTTCCGTATTTGCCGTTTTGCTCTCGGCGGCAACATCCGCTTTGGATGCCGGTTTTACGTCACTTGGCGAAGTGTCGGCTTGAGCGCTCTTGCCTTTCGTTTCACCGATCTTCCCACCGGCACTCTGCGCCAGGGTTGGTCCTACCAGAACTGTTGCAGAAAGTAGCACTGCTGCAACAACAGCTGGCTGAAAGCGCTGTCGACGGGCGAGAATTTCAAACACCTGGACGTTTCCTCCAACGGAAAATGGCACGAGATGCAAAATGGCTTGGCATTATTATTGCATCGGCTCCTTCAATTACACAGGACCAAAATATGCGTAGACTTTCAGTATTTACCCTAGTGCTGAAGCGCTGTAAATCGGCCTGTCGCGCCGTCCTTATTGTCCGCTTACAGCGACGATGGACATCTGATGCTCGTCTGCAAAGGCAATCATTTCTTCCTTTTCGACCATCATCACTTCTCCGGCTGCCAGAGCAAGAATGCCTCCCGGCTTTTTACAGAGCATCGCATTGAGAGTGCGAAGTCCTGCCGCCGGAATATCAAAACGCTCATCCTGTACAGGTCGAGCCACCTTCACCACTACCACCGGTCCGTCAGCCAATTGGACGCCGCGCTTGATCGCTTCATCAGTCCCTTCAATTGCTTCGATAGCGATAATCATGCGATCCCGCACAACCACAGTCTGACCGATTTCCATTCGGGCAAGCTCTTTGGCGATTTTGTATCCATACTCGATGTCTACATACTCGGCCGCAGTCGGCTGCCTCTTAGTCATGACGCCGACCGAGGGAAATAGTTGCGGAAGGAATTCCGACTGAGTTACGACCCGCATGCCTTGGCTTTCCATAAAGCCTCCGACTGCAGTCTGGATACTGCCGTCATTGAGATTAGCAAGCTTGCTCATTTCTCTGATGGCAGTCAAATCAATCTTGAGGATATTGCGGAGCAATTGAACTTTATTCAACTTTCCGATGAAAACAACGTCTTGAACGCCCTGTGTCTTCAACCAGCTGATATTACGACCCAATAAGCCGGGCGGAGAATGAAGAAGTGCATCGCAGAGCGGCTGCATTCTCGCCTGGGCGTCTTCAGTGAGCGCCAATGAAACGACTTTATAGCCTTTCTCTCTTGCCGATTGAGCAAGCATAGGAGGCAACTTACCGTCGCCAGCAATAATCCCGAGAACGCGTCCGCTCACTATCTGTCTCTCTTCTTTCTGAGTCAATGAACTGAGCATTTTTAACCAAAAACTCCCGCCAGTGCTTCGATTAGGCGCTTGAAGTCTAACACTTTCTTGGCATCCAAACCCGAAGAACCTCTAATACTTGCGATTGCCTTAATAAGCAGCGCAGATCAAAGTTTGGCAGCGGCTATAAGCATTTTCTAGGCTGATTGTCTAAAATGCAGCTAGTGCCACCCGAAAGAAGGCAGGCATGGGCTGTCCGAACTTTCAATTTCCTTGACATCAATGTTTGCACAGCATTAAACTGAACTAAGACCGCCGGGAGCTTAACGCCTGGCAAATCTGGAGACTTTGGATGAAATTATTTGCCCTGACTTCAGTGTCGGCTTGCTTAGCCCTTTTGGGCCTGGGCAACGCATGGCAAAGCGCGCAGGCCCAAGGATATGCGACAGACAACCCGAACATGGGGCATTTTTACATGGCCCGGCGCCAGATAACCATTACGGACGAAGCGCCGGCCGTCAACGATCAACGGACCAATCCTCAAGCCGGTGGCGCAGCCGGACCAGGAATGGCTCCCGGCATGGGCAGAGCCTTGCCTAAAGCAGGATGGACTCCTTATTCGCAATTTGTACCGGGACTGAGCACCAATTTGCCAAAAACGGCCAACGGAGTTCCGACGCAGCCGTCAGCAAGCGCTGATCCGACCGGCATGAAAGGCAAAGCAGGCAAGCTGAAATCTTCCAAGTCGTCTGCGGCCAAGCCAAAAACCGCATCGAGCGGACCTCCTTCGATAAAGAGTTATACCCCTTACAAAGGCTATGGTGCGCCGCCTCAAATGGTTAAAGGTGGTGGAAACGGCAGCGTTCCTAATTTCACCGCCGGCGGTTCGGTGAATAGCAGTGGTGCCGGCGCAGGATACGGGTATGGAAATTCTCAAACCGAAACCAATGTCAAAGGCAGCGTCTTGCATTGGGCTCGAGTGAAAAGGCAAAAGCTCAACTAGTAATATCATCCTGGCACTCCTCGTCGAGCTCCAGCACCGCTGCTCGATCGAGTGGATAGGGCATTGTCAGCCAACGCTCGACGAATCTGCGCCGATGCCATTTAGACATCCCATGTTGATGAATTGCTTGCCAGTGGCTGCGAGAGCGGTATCCTTTATTCGATTCCCACGAATACGCAGGATGCTTACGCGAGAGCTTGACCATCAAGTCGTCGCGATAGACTTTGGCAATTACGGAAGCAGCCGCTACGGACGCCGAGAAAGTATCACCATCGACAATCGTGATCTGCGGCATGCGCAAAGACCTGATCTTCTGATTACCATCCACAGCAATTAAAGCGGGGCTTTGCACTCTCAGCTTGCGCACAGCGCGTCGCATCGCCAGCAAGCTGGCATAAAGCACATTGAGCTCATCGACTTCCGAAGCACTGGCTTCAGCAACCGCGAACTGGCATGCGTCTTGCAAGACCAGAGCCAGTTGCTCTCTCACTTTAGGCTTCACCTGCTTCGAGTCATTCAAAAGCAAAAGACTCTGCGCCAGCTCTGACTGAAGGTCAATTGATGGCATGATCACCGCCGCAGCAACCACCGGTCCGGCCAAGCAGCCGCGTCCAACTTCGTCCGTTCCGATCAGAACTTGCACTGGACGTTTTCGCTCGGCGGCAATCAAACTGCGGTCAAATTCAAGCAGGCGATTGAGCAGTTCTACTGATTCCATATAACGGCATTTAAACAGAATTAGAGCGGCGACGCCCAACTGGAAGCTGAGAGCGCAAACTATTTACGCAATTGCTGATTGTACGTTTAAAACCTATCGCGTCGGCACTTCTTGCGACTTGATGGCATTGGCGACTTCTTGAGCAATTCCTTTTGCTATCCGCCCAGGCAATACATTCTTGATTTCGGAGAAAACCCCTACATCCTGGCGAAACATTGTTGGAGTAAAGGCAAATAGTTTGTCCTTGATCTGCCAGAGAACTTCTCCCGTTTCGCCATTTACCAGTTGCGCCGATACTCGAGCGCGTGCCTCATCCGCCATCGAATCATCCTTAATCAGAAATTGACCGATCACAACTCGCACTAAATATTTCGACTGATTCTGTTTGCCGACCTCGACCATATTGTCGAAACGAGCTGAAGGACGATTGAGCCCCTTATCAGCGGCACCATAATCACTGGATTCCGAGCCGATATCAGACTCGATGATCTCCTTAGTCTTGAGCAGATTCTTCAAGCGATTGGACAATTGAGTCTGCAGATCTTTGGCCATCGAAACAATTTCCGGTCGATTCTGAAGTTCCACATTTTCCTTCTTCAATACTCCCGCCCAGAGTTCGTCGGCCTTGATTGAAAGCGGTCCTGACACGGGCAAAATGGCAAGCCGGTTGGGCAATTTGACGATCGCTTCAGCCGTGGTGCCGAATGAGGCTGAAGATTCTTGAGGTTGATAAACTTTCGCAGGGGACGCCGCTGCCACCGCATGCGATGGCACCTCCGGAAGCCCTGGGCGGGGAGCGGCAGGTTTGACGGAAAGCTTCAAACTCTCACCTTGCCACTTACTTCTGAGAACGGGCTGCTGCAATTCGCCTCTTTCTCTCAGGACTTGCGTCTTGGTTTTGTCGCGCACATACTCGAACGCTTCGCCTAAAGTCGTATAGTCACCCTTCTGCCGCAAGCCGTCAATCAAATGCTTGGTGAAAACACCATTGGGATAACTGGAAGACTCCCAACTGACTTGATTGGGTTCGCTAGAACAGATCACCAGCTGACCGGTGCCCTGGGCGACAGCATCAGCGTTTATATTGTGAGATCGAAAAACACCTTTGTCTTCAGCTCGAGCTGCACCGCTGTGACAGGCGTCGAGAATAACTATTATTCTCTGGCAATGAACTCTGTCCTTTATCATTCGAGTCAGATCTTGCACGGGAATACCTGTGGCATAAAGACTTTCTTTGTCGGTATTATGCGCAAGAAGATAACTGATACCGCCGACATCCATTGTCTGTGGGCTGCCGTGGCTGGAGACATAAATGATAACAAGGTCATCAGGCTCGGCAACTCGTGGCAACCATTTATCTCCCACCTGAGCAAGAATATTCTCCCTTGTCGCCTTTTCGTCTGTCAGCAATCTGACGTGATCAGGCGCGAAATGAGCTTCTTTAATCAGGTAATCAGCAAAATCGGTCGCATCTTTGCTCGGATATTTGAGCGTAATCGAAGGATCTTGAAATTTGCTTACGCCAACCACCAGAGCCCATTTATCAGCGATCGGTTTGCTGGGTGACGGTAATTCGTCGGCAACGGCGGCGCGGTCTGTGGAAAAGAGAGAGAGTACGATAAGAGCCGCCTGGAAAAACTTTGAGTTGAGACATGCCATGATTTTCATTGCCAACATATACGTTCTGTTCAAAACAGTACCAAGTATATAATGCAATGAGTCCAGGTTAGTTAACGCGACTTTGTTTGCGACATTTACAAAGAGCGTGCAGATGAATTTCCGAAGTCGGCAGACTCTGGGCCAGCCTTTTAACACCATTGCTACTGATGCTGGTTTTTTGCAATTCAAGGTCTTGAAGTTCTTTGTGCGAAATCAGACTTGGAATTGCAGCATCTGAAACATTGCGCAAATCGCGCAGCCATAACTTTCTAAGATGCTTTAGTTTTGTCAGCGACTTTACACCTCTGTCTGTTACGCTCGTGCCGCTCAAATTCAGTTCTTCCAGATTCTCCATATTTGCAATCACGCTGCAAACCGCAGCATCCGAAATTCTACAGTCACTGATATCCAGTTTGCGCAAAGATTGCATACGAGAGAATGCAGCCAAACCATTGTCGGTAATTCTAGTCTTGGCCAGATTCAGAGCAGTCAGCTTTTTGCACTTCGAAAGCCCTTCAAAAACCTGATCATCAACATTCACCTGCTTAAGATTCAATTCCAATAAATTCGGTAATACAGAAAGTTTTTCTATCGAAGATGAATCAATTCTGTCTTTCTCAAGAGAAATCTTCCTCAGGTTGCGCATCTTTGAAATAGAAGCGAGAGCCTTTTTCGATATTCGAGTGTAGCCAATATTCAATTCGGGAAGAGCGGGAAGTTTGCGCGCAATCAATTCAATATCTCTATCGTCCGCATCCGTACCCTCTAAAACGAGCTTCTTCAGTCCAGTAAGCCGGCAGATATACTTGACTCCGCTGTGTGTAAGAACGGAACCATCTACATCCAGAGCTTGTATATCGCCTGGTTTCAAGAACCTCAAATCTGGAAGGCAGTCGCCCGTACACCAGTACGTCTCCACACCCACTTGCGCATCGACAGCAACTATTACTCGACCACTGGCTAATTTCCGCTCTGCAAAATCCGGCCACTGCAAGAGAAAGGATTCTTTATTGTCGTATATGTAATATTTGCCTAAGCCCCTGGCGGGGAAATCTATGATTCGAGTTCCTGAATTTGAACCGGTGACGGCAGCTGCGCTGTCATTGCTCAAGAGAAGTGCAAGTAGAGCATAAAGAACGACTTTCACGGGAAACCTTCGCTGACTTTATTTAACCAGAGCTGCAACTGTCGCACCAACGTTTTGATATACAGCTCCATTGGTGGGACTCATCACAGTGACACCGGGAATGTTGTCGGCCGAGCCGACAAATTGCACGCCGAATTCACCGAAAACACCCTGACCATTGGTAAAGCTATTCGGCACATAAGGCCCGGTCAGCTTTACCACATATACACTGATGACGTCTCCATTAGTAGTAACCGGCAAAATGACGTTCTTGCCATTCGTCCAATCTGCCGAATTGCTGTCGGGATTGGAGACGTTGGAATTATAGGCACCATGATTGGCAATGATTTGAGAGCCATTAATCACGACCGGATTTGTGGTATTGCATGCGGTACTGGTAACGCACTGGCCCATACACTTAAGTACACCAGCAACACCTGGCGGGTTCGGCTTTGCGTTAGAAAGATCGCTCAAGCCCATATCCACCCAATAAGTAGGTAAAATCGGCGGCTCAGTCTTCACTCCCGGCTGCTTCAATTTGCTGCTATCTATAAAAGTAATATAAGCATTGGTAGGAAAAGTCGTGGGCGGAGCAGGAGATGGTGAAGGCAAAGTAGATGGTTTCTTCTGTGGATCAGGCCCGATCTGAAAATCGGTGCCGAGAAACCAGGGCGGTGCCGGAGCTGTGGAGATAGGCAACCTCTCGGCAGTAGCGGACACTCCCACCAACCGATTGAAATTACCAATGAAAGGAGCAAACAGGAACACGATTGGTGGGTTCATCGTAACTGTGATGGCGTTATTAGTGCCACCATTGAGAGATGAGAAAGTGACATTGACACTGTCCGCCGGTATAGACATTCCAGTCGGGTTGTAGTAGTCGGCGAAGCTCTTGGTGGCCATATACCGAGCGTCGGCAGTAGCATTGGTCATATTGGACGCCGTCGAATTCCATTGCAGGTCGTAACATCCCATCATGGCCGCAGCATCAGCAGCGCATTGCATCTCAGCGTTAGCGGAAACAAAGTGAGCAATGTCGACAGCTATTACAGCAAAAAGGAGGGTTATAAAAATTCCCAGAAGAAACAAAAGCGAACCAAGGGCCCCTCTAGCCGACCGCTCAAATCGCATCTTGTGATTTCCGACTCTACTCATAACTACCTCTTTATTAATCAAGGCTCAATATCAGCAACGTAAATGCCTGCAATGGTCATATTGGTTGGAGCCAATTTCGCTCCAAAAAAGCGAAGTACCGGATTTGGCCAGGCTGGTAAACCGCTTGACCCCGGGTAAATGACCTTAACGGCTACAACGCCTTGCCCGCTGGCGCTGGTTAAACACTCGCCGGCCGTGAGCACCGCCGGTGCTGTCGCCACAAAATTTCCGGAACTGTCGATTGTCCCGTTTATAAATTGAGCATTGCTCGTCACGCATCTGGCCACCCTTACACCGCTGTTTTTCCAGTTGGCGTAATTGGCAGCGCTATTGCCGTTTTGCTGCACTAAATCATTGAAGTTGATGGCCAGCCAGCGAGCTTCGGTCTTGGCTGCAATGTCCACACCGGACTTCAAGTACATGTATAACGCAATCTGATAGGTGAGGTACACGATGATCAAAAAGAGAGGGAGAATCAGAACAGAAGCTGCAGCAAATTCGGCAATTTGCATGCCTTTTGCTGACCTTAGACTTCTGCGATGTCTTGTCTTTCTCACGACTTCAGAGAACCTCCGTTTCACTGCGCAATCAAGAGTGTGGAATGGGCCACGAACAAGATGAATTAATGACGACGCCCGTCGTATCAAACTTCAAAAATCCCGTCTTCAAAGGATTCCAGGGAAACGTCGGCAGGTTAGCACCGGACTTGTACGTCACAGTTGCGGTCACATAGCTGCGTGACAAACTCGGTGCATTGGGAATTGTGAAATAGACTTTGAATTGAGAATTCGAGTTGGCATTGATGACGCCCGGTACTGAAATGGCATTGACGATCTGAAGATAATTGGAGTCACCGGTATTGGCAGCACCCGAGGAGGCTCCTGCGCTATTCATTGTCGTGTAACCAAGAGTTCCATAAGCATAGGAAATCTCGCGGGCGGCCTGACGAGCAACGAAAGAGAGCTGCTGCTTGAGCACAAAATACTGACTGACTTGGGTGATAGCCCACATCAGTATCAACAAAACAGGCAAGAGCAGAGCCATCGAAGCTCCGGCTTCAACTATTGCGCCTCCGCGGCAAGTCCTTAGAGAAGTTCTCTTCGGGAATGTCGACTTTTGAATACAAGATTTCTGCTTCATACTTTTCTGCATGCCAAACTGATGACTCTCTTCAGCAGGACCTCTACTAACGTTTCTGTATGCCTCTAAAATTTGCCCAAGCATTGATAGTTTGATTATTGGTTAGATTTTGCGATAAGTTTCCATTTGAAGATTGAGCACTCGCGACCTGCTGATTATTCTGTGCATTTCTTAGTCTGCGAACAGTATCACCAGCATATGATTGAGTTTCCCTATAACCCCTGGACTCGAATGTGTAGACAGCAGCTCCATCGGAACCGCTTTGCTGGCCCAATTGATAAGTTGTTGGATGTTCGTTGGTGCCTTGTTCTTCGCTGATGCCAACGGATTCTTCCTCGCTCAGTGCAATCTTTTTCTTAGCAGCGGCTACATTGGCCAGACCAACTCTGGCACAGTTGAGCCTGGGGTTGGCATTCAGAGCTTTTTTGAACCACTGCTCCGCTTGCTTGAGCTTTCCTGCCTGTAAGCAAGCTTCTCCGCACAACAACATGTCCACGGCGGTCGGTTTGATCATCGTCAAAAGAATATTGAGTTGATCCATTGCTTCTTCGCAAGCGCCGATTTGCAGCAAGGAATAGCTCAAATATCGCCTCGCATCGACATTATTCTTGTCCGCTTTTACAGCCTGGATTTGTGTATCGATAGCATCGCGAAATTCGCTGGCGACCATTTGCGTATATGATTTCTTGAGCAATGATGCCGGTTTTCCATCCGCATTCGAGTCTCCATCGGCAGCAAGAGCCAGCTGACAGTCTGCGCCGAATGCAATGGCGAGAGACAAAAAGGAAAAAGTAAGCATGCGAAAGTTGGACATAATCCCCCCCAACGGTCCACATAGCGAGTGCCGGAACCGACCCAAATCAATCCTATCAAGCGCCCTGAAAATCTGAAAACACCCATTCGGGCTACTACTGGCATCGCCGGGGTGATCCAAGAGGATGATTGAAGAGGCAAGCCAAAAGCTTAAGACAGTCTTTATTCACGGTTCCCTCACAAAATGCGCCTATGTTGGCAATGTCAGCAATGAAACAAGTGCGCTCGAACAAAATTAAAGTCTCGCCAAAAGTCAGGAGAACAAAATCATGAAAGTCTCGAATTTAAAAGCAGAAATTGTTGCACAACTAATAGTGCTCGGTTTTCTCTCGGCGCCGGCAGCATTTGCTGATACTCCATTTACCGTGCATCACATGCGTGGACCTGTAAACCAACGCGAAGCACAGATCTCCAGAGAAATACAATGCGCTTTTGATGCCGGTTTGATCAACGGATATGAAATGGCTCAACTGCAAAGAGATCTTGATGGCGCACGAGCGGAAAACGACTATTTTGCAATAGACAGCACATCGCGCAACAATACAGCGATCATGCGCAAACTAGATCAAATCGAATCGATTCTCGATTCGCATGCGGCAAATAATCTCACCTGGGAAGTTGCAGTAATTCAAGAATAGTTTTCTCGATCTCGTAGTTTAGCGAGACAACGAATTGGGAGCGCAGCAGAAGAGGGCCGCAAGGCTCTTTTCTGTTTGCAGCGCGCCCTATTTTTTGAGTCTAAACTAACGGCTGACAGTGCCGGCGACAAGCACAACAGAAAAACATTTGCCGGCGGTGCTGCTGGGAAGAAGTTGACCGTCTCTGTCGAATCCTCTAATAAAGACAGTCTCCCCCGCGCTAGATACAGGAAAAACATGCACTTCTATACCGCCGGGCTCGCCCATGGCTCCATTCATCGCCATTAAGTTGGCAGCCATCCAATTGGCGTTTTGATAATCGGACAAGGTCATTGAAGAGGAGGCTTGCTCTGAACTGACCGACATAAGTTTGGGCTGCGTTGGACGTAAGGTCAGAGCATTACTGTAAGAAATGCCTGCTGATTGAAGACTCATTTGCGAACGAGGGTATTTGCCATACCGGGCATAGTAACGATTGAACTCATCGCCTAGTCTTCTTGCAGCCGCAACAACGCGCAACTCCGGCGCTCCGTTCTTAAAGAGCTTTGTACCGGCCTCGTCGACTAATGAATTGGTATTGACGCGAAAGATAAGTCGCATGTCTTGCGATTCAGCATAAAGTTCACCGGCCAGTTTAGAAACTTTCACTTCTTCTGAATCAGCGCCCAGGATAAGCAAGCCCTTTCCACCATCCTGCACCTCAAACTGCTTGACACCATCGGTTGAACTATATCGACCGGCATACTCTGCCAGAGAAGTCGGGTTTAGAGCAGCAGTCGCACTGCTGGCAGTTTCTTTGACATGACCGGCTCGAAGAGCGGACTTGTCTTCCAGCACACCCGAAAAGAAGAGCCACATGATCAAAAGGCACGCAGCAGGAATGGTGATAAGCGCACGTAAATGGCTGCGAGAGAATTTCGCTGCCGGCGCGAGCTCTTGCTCATAAGATCGGCTTTTAACCGCTCCTCCGGCAAACTTGTGTTTGGGAGAATCAGGTCTATGCTCTTGATGCTCCTCTTTGACGTTAGATGCCTCAGGAAGGTTCATACTCGTAGACTGCCGCAGTCTCTCCAGCTGGGAGGTATCGTACTGCGTGCGCGGCGAGCCTTGCTGGGATGCTAATTGCCCGGTTTGTGATTGAGCCGAGCGGTTATCGAGACCTTCGACCGGAATACTGACTCCTATGCGCTTGGATAAAGACCTCAAACATTCCGAAACAGTCTTTGTAAAAGGCGAGGCGGCTCCGCAGACAATATTTGCACCGGCCAGGACTTCTGCATAACATTGACCGGACTGCCGGAGATTGCCGCTTTTCTCAAGTGCCTTACCCAGTTTGAACTTTACGGCAAGGAGTTTTTCATCGGAAAATATCTCCTCACTTTGACTGGTTACAAGCACTTGCTCAAGATGAGTTATGACCTCAGCGTACCTTTCGTTGTGATAGTAAAGATCGGCAAGCTCCAGAAGGCAGGAACAGGCTTTGAGACTTCTTGCGCCGTACAGATTCACCACGTTTTTCAAACTGGCGTGATAAAGCTCTTCCGCTTCTGCAAAGCGCCCTTGCGAAGCCAACTCGCTTGCCGTCGCAAGCATGCGGTCTGTTGCTTCTAATTGAAGAGACGTATCAGAGAAGGACATGGAATTAACTCTCCCCAGTAATTCGAAGTGTACTAGACATTCGAAATACTGACAGGGCGGCATTTATGCCGCCCCGATTTCTTTAGTAAGTGCTGAGCTTGAGAGAGCCAGTAAGCGGTGAGAGACCTAATTGCTGTTCGAGATAACGAACCTCACTGCTCAGCTGGCCAAGGCGCGAAGGATCGTTTTTGGCAATCGAGGCCAGCTCTTCTGTTCGCTTGTGAAAGTCGAGATAACCTTCTATTCTTTGACCCTTCTGGCGTAATTCATTGATGCGCTGCAGGTTGCGGAATCTTTCGACCCGGAATGGACCTTTGCACGGGATACCGAGATTGCCTAATTCTCTGGCGATGATGTCTTTGGCGACCATTTTTGCAAAGCCGTCAGCATCACCTTCGTAATTCGAGTAATTTCCAGTGCCGGATTGATTCATTACCATCAAACGACTCAAATCGTTCAAGCTGGCTGGCGATACAGCCAGGGCACCGGAAGCAACGGCAGGCAGCGCCACCGCTACCTTGGGTTGCGAGGGCGCCTTCTTCACTGTTCTCAGGGCTTTCAGGTTGGCCAGTTGATCGGTGACGCCTTGATTGAGGCGGACGAGGTCTTTGACTGCGCTCTCGTGATCTCCGGCTGTGAAAACCTCATCGATTTGCTTTTGACGAGTGACGAAAGGAGCGATTCCACCACCTAGAGCCTCGAGTTGCTTTAAGTGCGAAGCCAGCTCGCCACTTACTGCAGTGTATTGAACTTCAAGGGGCGTGGTCTCGATTGACCCGGAGACTTCGGCTGCAAAAGATAAAGTATTAGAGCAGAGTGCTACCAGCGATGAAAGCGCAAAGGCGAGGAAGTGCCTGTTTTTCATATTTGAAGACCTGGTTTGCTAGTAAAGGGTGCCGAGATGGCAGATAGATTTGACCATAAGTTTGTGGCAGCTTTGTGGAATTCCCAAAATCCTTTGACAGCAATGGTTTAGAGCAGGCGAGCCAGACGCGGCGCAAACTTCCGTCAAAACTCAGGCGGCGCATAAAAGTTCAGCGTTTTTAGCGGCGTTTTGCACGTATTCCTGATCTCATGCTTCTCTCCTGACTCGATTTCCAGCAAGAGTCCTTTTTTAAGAGAAACACGGCGCCCTTCCACCGTCGCCTCTCCAGAGCCACTGAGGACGAAAAGCCACTGGTCGGCGCCATGCTTATTGTCCGGGCCGCCCTCGCTATCGCCAGGCATGATGACCATGGTCGCACATTCACTTTTTCGAGTTTTTGAGATAACTCGAAAGCCTTTTTCAGGTTCGATCATGAAGTGATGCACGAGCCCTCCCCTGCCGGACGCCGCCCAGAAGCAGGTAATGTTGGGACGCCTTCCAATAGAGGAGGTTCCTTAAAGGAAATGAGAGTCCTTAGCGCTTTTTGACTAGAACGAGCCAGGCAACATGTCTCGTACCGTTGGGTAGTTCAAAATAAGCACGGTCGACTTTGTGAATCTCGAAAAACTTTTCCATAGGCTCTAGCACTTCGACAGCGGAGAGCTGGGGAGGACCAACTTCAGGATTCTCCCGAACCTCATCTTTCGAACCGGCTAAGCAAAGCCAGAACCCACCGCTGCTTAGAGAATTGGCAACACGCATGGCGAAAACAGATCGTTTTTCCGGCGACATGACGTGATAGACCCCACGGTCGAAGACAAAGTCAACCGTTCCGTCTTTTACGGCCGGTTCTTCGCAGATATCGGCCAGGACATAGTCGACATTTGCTTTCGCTTCCCTGGTTTTGGCCTTTGCCTGCTCTATTGCTGTAGCAGAGATGTCTGTGGCCGTCACCTTGCAGTTCTGCTGGGCCATCCAGATGGCATTGGTGCCGGTGCCGCAGCCAATCTCAAGAACAGGCTTGCCTTTGAGATTCAGTTGCCGAAAAGCGTCCTCTAGCTCCGGGGAAGGCGTGCCAATGTCCCACGGCAAGCGCTCTGTGGCATTCTTGTAGTGGTCTTCCCAGCTCACTTCGGTGCTCATAATCTTCCTTTCCCGCCTGGCACAGGCAATTGGTGCAGGCAAAGATCCTACCATCCTGACGACTGCAGAAACTTCGGCAAACCTCTTCGAGTGTGACCGGACAGACATATGTTTTTGGGGGATAATAAAAGATGGTCGACCCGAGGAGATTATCTGTTGCGGCGTCTACAGTTTCATCTCATTCGTTTTCTCTTCTCAGCTACGGCAATTCTGGTTGCCTGCGCGCCGACAGGCGCCAAGGCAGCGCCTCAGCCGAAGAAGATGGTCAAGGTCTGGAAAGTAGAGCAAAACAGCCAACTGGAAGGTCGCATAACCCTCTATTTGAGCAATGTCGGCGCCAAAATGTTATGCCCGGTACAGCATCTTGTTTGTGTCGCCTTGCCTCCGACATGGGAAGTCAAAATCGCAAACGAAAAGGAAAAGCTGGGAATGCAGTTTGGAAATGAAGAATGGAAATATCGTGCATTTCGGCTCGTAGACAAAGACAGACCAACGCAAGGCAATAAGGAAAAGTCGCGAGTGCCATCCCTGTGGAGAGGAAAACCAGCTGAGCTTTTTATGCGCACTGTAGGCAACTCCGACCCACTGAAAGAGCAGGTGGAGATGCTCTACAGAGAGAGTAAAAGCAGGTCGGCAGAGTACAGCTCCGAGGAGTTTCTATTGAGCAGATTCGTAAAATTCGAACCTGGTGTGCAAAATTTCTTGAGAGGCATTTATGGACTTCCTCAAGAGAATGGGCTTCTTTTGAGAAGGACCAGAAATTACCCGAATAAACGCGTTGATACAGCCCTGGATACGACCGTGTTCGAAGAGACCTTCGTACCTGCTGCTGAGTTTACGTACCCAAAAGGGTTCAAAATAGCCAAATCAATGAGCGAAGTGACGCAGAGGCAGAAGAAGAAAGCGCAAACCGTGATACTGCTCGAAGAAATGATCCTCGAGAAATAAGGGGCGGGAACTTATAGGAGTCATTTCCGTTCTGTCATTTACGTTGGAAAAAATCGGCAAATGACATGAACGACTGGCAAGCACGGGCGCACAGCGCAGGACTGAGATACATACAAGATTTTGGAGCGGGCTATACGCGCCGGAAATGCGGCAAGGGATTTAAATTTCTGGATGAGACAGGAAAGGTCATTCTGTGTAAGGAAACCCGAGAACGACTGTTAAGTCTGGTCATTCCGCCAGCCTGGAAAAACGTCTGGATCTGCATTGATTACGATGGCCATATACAGGCAACCGGCATTGATGACGCTGGAAGAAAACAATACATCTATCATCCGAAGTGGCATGAAGCGAGTGCTGCGCACAAGTATGGACGTCTTCGCCAATTCGCGAAATTATTGCCCGGTATTCGAAGGAATGTGCAGAACGATTTAAAAATCGAGGAGCTCAATAAACGTCGTGTCGTAGCCGCGGTCGTCAGGTTGCTGGATAAAGCATGCCTTCGCGTGGGCAATAAACAATACCTGGCCGCCAACGACTCTCGCGGTGCAACAACATTGTCATCCGAACATGTGGTGCGCTCCGAAAACAATCTTCGTTTCAATTTCAGAGGAAAGTCTGGCAAGCAGATAGAACTCAACTGCAGTGACGAAGCTCTAGCTGCTGTCATTGAAGATTGTGAAAAAAGCGATGGTGAGTTTCTTTTTTCGTACCAGAACGCCAATAATGAATTTGTGGCAATCACGTCTACAGATGTGAATTCCTACTTGCTCGAGGTATCCAGAGAATCTGTCACTGCAAAAGATTTCCGGACATGGAAAGGAAGCGTGATTGCGCTTTCTGAGCTGTGCGGAATGCAGGAGAATCTCAGCAAAACGGCTCAGAAGCGTTTTATCAGCGCCGCGGTGAAATCAGCATCCCAAGCTTTGGGCAACACGCCTGCCGTGTGTAGAAAGAGCTACATTCATTCGGCCATTCTTTCGGCAGCCGAGACAGGCAGATTGCCATCAATCATGCAGCATCTAAACGTGCCGGTTAGGCGCCGCACCGGACTGTCAATGAAAGAAATGACTCTTGTCGCATTCTTGACCTTCATCGAAGAGCAAAACCAAAAGCCCATCGCTTTGCCATCCAAAGTTGCGGCTTAGGCAAACGGGAACTTACGGGCATCTCCCGCGGTCAACGCTTTGCGGAAAAATTTTCGTGCGAGTACTTGCATGCAGCGAAAACGAAAAATCAGCATATTGCAGGCGTTGGTTATCACTGCCTCGACTGTCGCGGCGCAAGCGCTCTTTGCCCATCTTTTTGCTCTTTCGAGTCCGATCAAACAACCAAGAGATCAAGTGGGATCAGCAAAAGACGCTGCAACGGTGCACAACCTGGACTTTCGCTCCGCGGTCAGCGATGAGAGACTCAGTTCGGCGATAAAAGAACTTAACCGACGGCATCTTACGCTTCCCATAGAAGGAATCTCCGCCGACAACCTCAAGGGGTCGTTTTACGAGAAGAGAGGCGATGCCGTGCATGAAGCGACTGACATACCGGCAGCGCGCAACACACCTGTGCACGCCGTTGAAGACGGGACGATCGCAAAACTCTTTGCCAGTCGCCTCGGCGGCAACACAATATATCAAATAGATCCTTCGGGACAGTATGTTTACTACTATGCTCACCTGGAAAAATACGAGCCCAGCCTCAAAGAAGGCGACAGGGTAAAACGCGGTCAGATTATTGGTTTTGTCGGAACCTCAGGCAATGCTCCCCCCAATACTCCGCACTTACACTTTTCCATCTCTATTCTTACGAACGAGAAGAAATGGTGGCAGGCTCGTGCATTAGATCCATTCGAAGTTTTTAAATCCAACAAAGCAAATACTCAATGAAAGGAGGAATTTCCCATGCATAAATATCGGTACATGGCTCTTTTACTGGCAATACTCATGTGCCGATTCGTTTTTGCCGAGGCGGCCTCGGCTGCGGGGTCTAAAGCAGCGAAAAAAACTGATGGAATTTTTGTCAATAACCACTATGTACTTGGCCCGGTCATGAAGATGAACGGATATCATTCGGACCGTCCCACCGTTGTTATAGTTGATAAAGGCAGTCATTACACTTATGCCCTGCAACATCAAGAACGCGGCATCGTAAGAGTTCTCACTATTTCCAATGCCATTGGTTCTCAGGACAAGCCGACACCTTCAGGTCGATATCTAGTATCAGGAAAGAAACAATTTCCCGAGTGGATCGTGCCTAAAACAATCAAAAGCAAAAAGCGTCGATACAAGCCTTACAATCAAGATTGCAACAATCCACTCGGTGTGGCAGCTATCTATTTGAACAAATACGAACTCTTGCTGCACGGAACCAATCAGCCTAACCTGATTCGAAAAAGCGTCAGCCATGGATGCATTCGACATTCCAATAGCGATATATCCAAGCTCTACGGCATGGTGAGAACAGGCACACCGGTGTATGTGGTTAGACGATTCAGAGGAACTGTTCTGAACAAATCAGACTTTGCCGCGCGCAAAGCATCCTGAGCGTTATTTCGAGCGAAACGGAGCATTGTCGAAGGCTTCGGAAAACTCCTCCTCAAGAGCCTTACGCTCTTGTGCAGCCAGTTTTGTCTTGCCCATCTTTTCATAGGCTTCAGCCCTTCCTTTGCGGGCATCAATCGAGAACTGGTTCTTGTCGATGGCAAATGTGAAGGCGGCAACGGCCTTTTCGTATTGATGCAATTGCAAATATGCCTGACCTAAAAAACCGTGGCAACGCCCGCCCGGGTCTTTATCTGTTTTCATACAGATGAGAATGTCATTGATAGCTTCCTGCGGCTTTTTCATCAGCAAATACATTTCGGCTCGCCGACTTCTCTCGACACATCTTTTCGGACAGAGTTTGAACAATTGGTCGAAGGCTTTTCCAGCTTTGTCGAAGTGACGAAGTTTAACAGACAAGCATGCTAACTCCGCATAAGCGTTTGGCGAGCCCGGATTGAGCTGGGCGGATTTCTCGAAGTCCTGCTCGGCTTCCAGCAATTTTCCTGTCTCTCGCCGCGCCAGCGCCCGCACAAAATACTTATCCGCTGTAGGCTTCAGTTGTATTGAAAGAGTCGCATCAGCGATGCAACCCTCGTAATCCATATACTTGAATTTTTGCAGCGCGCTCTCGATATACCGGTCCGAACTTTTCGGACCGGATGAAACGCGCATTCTGATTGCCGTCAATTCATCCGTGCTGTAGCAGGGCAGAACGACAGCCGCAATTTGCAATACGGCGATAAACAGAGCCGACCGTATATTTTTCATCGCGCTTATTCAGATTCGAACATTCTGCCGAGGCCCATCAAACCGCCACCTTGCTCGACAGTGTTGCCGCCTGATTGAGGAGCATGTTCGAGAATCCGATTGGCCAGTCTAGAGAAAGGCAGACTTTGCATCCACACTGTTCCAGTGCCTCTCAAGGTTGCAAGGAATAGACCTTCTCCACCGAAAATCATTGATTTCAAATTACCGGCACGTTGGATATCGTAAGAAATTCCCGGTGTAAATGCGACGATACAGCCGGTATCGACACGCAGAGTTTCGCCTCTGAGCTCGCGTTTGATGATCGTGCCGCAAGCATGCACGAATGCCAGTCCATCGCCCTTCAAGCTCTGCAGAACAAATCCTTCGCCACCAAAGAAGCCAGCACCCAATCGCTGCGTAAAAGCGACATTCAACTTGGTTCCGAATGCAGCGCAGAGAAATCCGTCTCTCTGGACGAGCACTTCACCGCCCAATTCCGCCAGATTCATCGGAATGATCTTGCCCGGGTAAGGAGCAGCAAATGCTACCTTTTGCTTGCCGCGACCTTGGTTGGTAAAGTGCGTAATCATTAATGATTCGCCCGCCAGCAGACGCTTTCCTGCGCCGAAAAGCTTGCCCATCACACCCTGGTCGGCTTCGGTGCCATCGCCCATCTTTGCCTCAAAATTAATGCCTTCTTCCATGTAATTCATGGCACCGGCTTCAGCAATGACTGTTTCACCAGGATCAAGCTCTATCTCCACCGCCTGCATGTCGTCACCAAGGATTACATAGTCTATTACGTGAGATCTAATTGTCATGCCCACTCCTTATACAACAGTGTCTTACGGGGAATACCGAAGAAATTCCAGAGAGTCTAGCACCAGAGCCTTTCACAGGTTCATAAGTCTAATCTGCTGATTACGGATCTTCACGTCAGAACCACATCTCTGACCCCGATCTCGCGCGCCGCATTTCGACCGGATATACCGGAGAAGCCTCCAGGATGAGTTGCTGAGCCGCAAAGATTCAGCCGCTCGATCGGTGTGCCGTAATGAGAATATCCAGGCAGCGGGCGTAAATGGAAAGCCTGGGTCAAATTGATCTCACCGCCGTAGAGACTGCCTTCGGTCAGATTGTACTGAGACTCGAATTCACGCGGCAAGATTACCTGAGAATGCTCGACTAGAGATTTCAAATCAGGGCAGAATTCGCTTAGCTTATCAATTGCCAGAGCTTGCAGTTGATCTGCCCGGACTGTGCTGTAGCAAGGCGCATACTGCATCCATATGGACATTACGTGCTTGCCGGCCGGTGCCAGGCTGGGATCGCTAATACTGGGCATACCCACTTCCAGATAAGGCTCACCGGAAAAGTCTCCTCGCTTGCCACCATCATATGCTTTCTCCAGATACGCGACGCTCGGTGCCAATACGAGTGTTCCCCTCAGCGCATCTGCAGACAATCCTTTTATCTTGGGCAATTCTTTGAGAGCAAAATTCATGCGGGCAACAGCTCCGCTGTAGCGAATGTTTTTCACCGCTCTATTGAACTCCGGCTCCAGCTCAGGAGGAGAAACAAGATGCGTAAAAGTATAACGCGCATCATAGTCGGACATCACAAGCGATGCACCTATCGACTGATTGCCGACCGCAACACCTGTCGCTACTCCGTCCTCGATATTGACGGCAAAAGAACCACACATGGTGCGAATCTCTACGCCAAGCGATTTGGCTGCTTCTGCCAGCGCCGAAGACAGCGCGCCGATACCACCTCGGGCAGTGGCACGAAAGAAACCATCGCCAGAGGCGATATGATGGAGAAGGGTGTAAGTTGTGTTTCCGGCAAACGGACCTTGATTGATGCCACGAATTGCGGCCGCAGCAAGCAGTCCCTTTAGTTGCGGACTGACAAACCACTCATCCACAAGGTCTCTTACAGACATGACGAGCAAACGAATAATTTCGGTAGTCTCACGCTTACCATAGCTTTTCAGCCCGGTAGTCAACCGGGAGAGCAGCTCGATATCATCTTTGGAAGGAGGATGATTGCGAGGAGGCGTGAGACTGTAAGCACTCTTCAAAAACTCACCGGCATTATCGATGAGTTGCATAAAAGGTTTGTATTTTTCTGAGTCCTCAGGACAAAAGCTTGCGATAACCTTTTGAGCTGCATCGCGATCCGCAGTAAGGGTGAAACTTTTTCCATCCGGCAGGAGGCTGGAGAGCGAATCGCGCTCTATAATCTCCAGCCCATAATCTTCCAGTTTTAGATCCTTGACGATATCGCCGTCCAGCCGGCCACTCATCAATCCAATGTCGCCTCGAAAACCATCAGCGAATTGCGCTGTTGAATAGGCGCCTCCAATATGCTGCGACGGCTCCAACACCAAAACCTTTTGTCCGCTGCGAGCCAGATAGCATGCGGCGGTCAAAGCATTGGGGGAAGAACCCAAAATTATGGTTGTGTAAGTGCTCATGGGCGATCCTCTAGAATTGCCAGTGCCGCGTTGCGCCCGGGAGCGCCGGTGATACAGCCGCCTGGATGGGTGCTGCTGCCGCACATGTACATGTTTTTGATGGGAGTCCTGTAGTTAGACCATTGGGGCGATGGACGCAAGAAGAATAATTGCTGCAAAGCCAGCTCGCCGTGGAAAATATGTCCACTGGTAAGCCCGATCATACGCTCCAGGTCCCAGGGCGTCATGATGTGCTTATGAATGAGAATCTGCTTCAGGTTTGGACAGTGTTCAGAAAGTGTATCGATAACAATATCGAGAAATTGCGCTTTCTTTTCTTCGTTCCATCCGCCTTCGAGGTCAGAGGATGCATACTGCACAAAAAGCGACATCACATGTTTTCCCGGAGGTGCCATGCCCGGATCGAGCAGCGAAGGAATCAGTGCGTCCATGAAAGGCTTTTTCGACCAGCCACCATATTTAGCATCATCGTAAGCTTGCTCGACATAGTCTATGCTCGGCGCAATTTCAATAGAGCCGCGCAATAAAGCTTCCTTGCCTTTCGGCATGGATGTGAATTCCGGCAAGCCGTCCAGAGCAAGATTGACCTTGCACGCCGCGCTGGCAATACGAAATCTATTCACATCTGAGACAAAATCATCGGGCAGATTCTTCGGATCTACCAATTTCAAAAAGGTTCGCTTCGCATCGGCATTAGACACAACGATATCGGCGGAGTATTCATCGCCATTCTCGAGAGTGACGCCGGTGGCTTCGCCGTTTTTGACATTTACATGAGCGACTGCTGAATTCGTCTTGATTTCCACTCCCGCTTCGCGAGCAGCGCTGGCTATGGCGGCGCTCAGGGCCCCAGTTCCACCCCGTGCCAATCCCCAGGCTCTAAAAGTGCCGTCCAGCTCGCCGATATAATGATGTAGCAGCACATATCCTGTTCCCGGCGAACGCGGTCCTAAAAATGTACCGATGATTCCGCTCGTACATTTTGTGCCTTTGAGAGCTGTTCCTTCGAACCACTCATCAAGGAAATCCGCAGCGCTCATGGTCATAAGCCGGCAGAGCAAGTGGAAATCGCTCTTCGTCATATTATTCAAGACACCGCGAACGCGCGCCATCGTTTCCAGATCTTTGGCACTCACGGAAGTCGGGTCAGGGGGGATCATATCCAGCAATGGACGCAGCGCAATAGCCAGGCGTCTCATCACTCTGGCATACTCGTCATAAGCCTCCGCATCGCGCTTCGAATGGCGTTCTATCTCGTGGCGAGTAGCCTCGTGGTCCGGCCAGTCTGCAAGATAGTTGCCGTTGGCGAGAGGAACAAAGGTACTCTCCAGCGGCATAATTTCCAGACCATGACGGGCGAGTTCTAACTCCTGAATGACCTCCGGACGCAGGAGGCTGATCAAGTATGAGGCAATAAGAAACTTGAATCCCGGATAAACTTCTTCAGTTACGGTAGCACCGCCGACGGTGTGGCGTTGTTCCAGTACCAGAACTTTCTTGCCTGATTTGCCCAGATAGGCGGCATTAACCAGACCATTGTGTCCGCCGCCGATTACTATCACATCGTAGTGGCTGCTTGCAGTTTTGCTCATATCGTTTCTTTCTTCCTCGGCGGGTTGAAGAAGGGTAGCTTGGTCACCATAGCGTTAAATGGGCGGCGGTACCTATCGACAGTCAGGTCGATTTGCACCACTGAGCCGGGTTGGGCATACTTAGGCTGAACGTGCCCGAATGCCAGATATTTTTTCAAAGTAGGAGACCAAACACCGCTGGTCGCATAACCAACTTGCGAGCCGTCTACATAAAGTGGTATTACCTCTCTCCATGCCATGAAGGGGTACGGAACAGTAAGACCGAGCTCGTGGTGCTGGCGCTCGAATTCTTTGTGATCGATCTCGAGACCCACCAACTGAATTGTCGACCCGTTTTCCTTTTCCTTCAACAGAGCCTTGCGCCCGACAAAGTTGCCCTTCTTCCAGCTAATCGCCCAGTTCAATCCGAGCTCTAGCGGGGTAGATGTTTGACCTTCGGTCATTGCTTTATTGGCAGGAGTGTAGTCGATATCGAGCATGATAAGACCGGCTTCGATTCGGGCCACATCCAGAGCCCAGATACCGGCAGGCTGAAGAGCAAAAGATCTACCTGCATCGACAATCGCATCCCAGACTTTCTCAGCCTCGGAAGCATCGACCCAGAGTTCGAATCCGAGATCGCCTGTATATCCGGTTCGCGAAATCATCACCTTGGCACCGGCGATTTTTGAATCGACGAAATCATAATATTTGAGACCGCCAAGAGGTGCATTGCATATGGTTTTCAAAAGCTCTCTCGAATGAGGACCTTGCAATGACATAGCGGCAATCTTGTCGGAAACATCCTCAATCTCGACCTGCATGCCGACGGCATTGTCCTGAAGCCAGCGTAAGTTTGGCTCGGCAGAAGTTAAGCGATACTCGTTTTCGGTCAATCGAGCAATCGTTCCGTCATCTAAAATCTTGCCGCGCGAGTCGCACCAGGGAGTGTAGAGCATACCTGCGACGGAGATTTTGCTCACATCTCTTGTCACCAGGCGATTGAGAAATTTCAGTGCGTCGGCACCTTTGATGTGGTACTTGCACAAAGGTGACACATCGAGCAGGACACAGGCATTGCGTATGGCATAGTATTCCCGGTCATGCGTCATCTCATATGAGCTGGCGACTGTATATCCGGCCCAACGCCGCCATTGATTGGCTTGCATGAGCGCAGACGTACGGGAATGCAAGGGCGTGGTTTTTAGCATGACCCCTCTCCGGTTTGCGAAGCGTCAATTATCCCTTATATATGCAATCGATTCCAGATCCTCTTTTCAAGAGAAGAGAGAAAAGAGGATCCCTTGTCTTCATAACTATTGCGGTCTGATGCTGCTGTCGTTCAGAACAACGATCGGCAGATTATGCTCGCGGGCCGAGGCGGCCACATCTGCAGTAACGCGAAGCGCATTGGCGGGCGCCTGGTTGGCCGGGCCTGATGATACGAAATCAGGAATATTGCCATTCCATAGTTTGGACAATTCGGACTGTGTCAGTCCCTCGAAATAGACCGGTTGATTGCCGCTGCGCAGCAGACCGATGCCTGTCAAACTGACATTATTCATCTTTGCTTCGTTATTGGTCTTCAGCGGCGAGCCGTCGCGCTCAGTCGTCATCAGACGGTGAAGAGCCCTGGAAGCCTGAACATATGGATCGCTCTCTCCGGCAGCCGCGACCAGATCATTTAAGGTATCGAATTGCCCGGCTACACGACGCAACTGATTGAGACGAGGGAAATTTTCCAGGGCAACATTGCGAGCAGGCGGAATTCCTATTTCCGCCAGTTTCGCCTCGGCCTCGGCGGCAAAAGCATTAGCTTTTGTGTCGGTGCTCCATCGCTGAACCAGTTCAACATGCCCATCCCAACCGACCGAAGTGCCTGTCGAAAGATTGTTTCGGTTGGCCTGCGCTATATGTTCAAACGGCCCTGTAACCAGTGCAATCACCTTCGAGCCATTCTCGTAGACACGATGGTTTTCCGGCGTGAAAACAGAAAATGACATGGAGTATTCAGGCGACTCTATTGTCGATCTTTGCTTGAGAAATTGACCAGCCAGGTCGCGAGCGGAATGTCCGAAAACACTGTAATCCGACATCACGTGGGCTCCGTAACCTTGTGGAATTTTAGTCGGAAGCAAAGGTAATAGATGACGATTGAGAGCATCGACTCTCGGTCTGGCCAGATCATGAATACGCGAAAGCTCGGCATCGACCTCAGGTGTATACCATGCTTCATTCGCCTTTACTGATTTGATGTCAGCGCGATTGAGCATTGCCACCATATTCAGTGCGTCAGCATTGCGATAATTATTGACGACATTGTCCAGAGTTCTGGGATCCTGCAAAGTCCGCGAATTCTTTGCGTCAGGGTTATAGCTGAGTTCTGCATCCTTACTCATCACATCCGTAATTCTCTGAATGCGCGTGTCAGAATAGCCCAGCGATCGCAATACGCCCCAGGCGGCACTGACAGAAGTTCTATTATGATCGAAATCGACCATGTTCTCGGTCTTGCCGACATCATGCAAGAGAGCCGCCCAGAGAACATTTACTTGATCGTTGGGCAATAGCTCTTTGAACTTCGGATCGCTTTTAACTCGATCGACCACACCCAAAAGATGATTATCGAGAGAAAAATCATGAGTTTGATGCTGTCTTCTGCCGACGATACCGCCCTCGCTGGAATGACCGAATACACTGGGCATCGACCGTCCAAGGGGTCCGTCACCGAGCATCTTGCGCAGCGACTCCTTGTCAAATAACGATTTCTCGACAGAAGTACGCAGAGCCGTTTGCGCTTCCGGCGTCAGTTCGACGATCTTGCCCATGCGCAATTCCGGCATCCGAATTGCTTGCGCTCCGTCATATCCGGCTCTCTGCAGCTCTCCTAAAGCTTTGGAAGCTTCCAGCCGGCGCGCATATCTGTAGTCATTACTGGAAAGTACCGATTCGATCGGTCCTCTAAATTCATGAGAAAAGGCCTCCGGATTGTGTTTGCCGATTTCATTGGCAAGCGTAAGAGCATTGGCCAGGCGCCCCAAGTGAATCGGCTTGTCACCAGCCAGATCGATAGATTTCATCACATCAGCGCGAATCGCACTCAATGCTTCCGGAACTTGTGCCGGTTCGACTTTCACCCCGTGCTGAACGAGAGCTTTAATATCGCCTTGCGACAGAAGTGAATACTTTTGCTGCTCCTCTGAGCGGCGATTGCTCTCGAGCAGCGACGTGGTCAATTGTTCTACGGTGACTTGCGGTTGGCGCGAAATCAATTCGGACAGATAGGCGCTACGCTCGAGGCTGGGATTGAATCTGGAATTGGTAGCAAGCGCCCTGACCAATTCCGGATTTCTTTGAGCAGCCTGATCGCCCATCGGCCAGTCGCGCTGAAAGAACAACATACGACTGATGAATCCAGCGTCAATATCCTTCAATGCTGCCGAGCGAGCCGCAACCACATCGGCGGCTGTACCATGTTTGGGAGTTATGGCCGTGAGCATTGAATTGAATAACTCATACTCTTTCGGGCTGCCTCTCTCTTGAGCAAGCTTGAAGACGGCATTCAGTTCTTCAGCCGCATTCTTATTGCTGCCTGAGATTTTCTTGCGAATCTGATCGAGGAGTCCGTCACGAATCTTGCCACCTTCAAGACCCAGAGCCCAGTCCGCCCAAACAGATGGTGCAACCGAACCCGTCTCGATTTGAGGAAGGATGCCGTGGCGCTCCAGAATCTTCGCTGCGGCCAGCTGATTCTCTTTAGCGAGCGTAACTGAAGTCATGTCCAGATAGGAGGGCGGTTTTTCTAATTTGAGCATCGACTCGAGAGCATCCAGTTGCTTGGAAGGCTCGAGAAACACCATTGTCTTGGCCAGTTGTTCGGCAAGCACGGGGTTGTCGAATTGGCGAAGCGATTCCATCTGCTGCTGCCAAATTTGGGTGGAGCGTTCAGGACCGATCAGCTTTGCAATTCGATAAGCTTGATGTGGATCTTCTTGAAGCAATTTCGGCCAGAGCCCGTTTAATTCTGCATCTGTCAGGCGATTGCCCTGACGATCTAATGTCTCACTGAACCAGGAGCGTTTGTCTGATGGCAGCTCTTCAATCTGTTCTGCCGCATTCCTCCACTCCTCTATCGTTTTAGCCTGTTGAGTCAGGCGCCAGAGATTCTGCTCCTGCGCACTCAGTTCAACACGTGCAACCGGATCTCCGCTTACGCTCTTGCGAAACTCGTTTGGATTGATCGATATTGGCGGAGTCAATTCCGCTGCTGAGCCCGGCTTAACTGCACTATTTCCTGTGTTTACTTCGGCCGGCCCAGGACGGGTTTCCCCTGCCGCCCCACGAATTGCGCCAGCCGTAGAATTTGAGCCAGGCTCCGCCCGCACCGTATTCAGTGTCACGGCACTGTTGCCGATCTCTGACACTACATTCTGCCCATATGGTTTTTCATAACGGCCGGGTCTGACAGTCAAATTCTCGGAACCACGAGAGCGTCCGAGATATGACGCAGCCCCAAAAGCGCCGCCTACCACGGCCATGCCATACATAGATTCAGCCAATTCTTCGCTTGTCGCCAGCCTGCGGTGCCGGGCCACGGCATCGTATTCAGCGGCTACAAAACCACCTGGCAAACCGCCCAAGGTCCCCGACGCAATCGGGCTCCTCAGGGCAGAGGCCAAGCCGAAGCGAGAGGCAAAGCTGGTTTCTGCCAGTTTACCTACACCCAGACTGCCGGCTGTCAAAGTAGCAAAAGTAGCGGCGCTGCCCACACCGCTGACGGCGCGATCACCAAGAAAGGAGACAAGACCTGCATTGCGAGCAGACTGATCGCTGGGAGTGAATAAAGTCCCGTATACCGCACCGGTTATTGCGGATTCTTTTATACTCATGCCAATCGCTGCCTGCCTGGACAAAGCCGATGTCTCGACGGCGGCAGTCTCGCCAAATGCACCCAGCCGACCCAAGCTCTTCTTGGTGAGCACGAAAGGCAGCACCATTCCCACGGCGCTACCGAAATTCTGCGCATACCAGTTGGCAGAATTGAATTTTGCCGGGTCTGGCGCCTCTATACCAAGCTTCGAAAAACCATTCTTGACGCTGACCATTGCATCATTGCTTATAAACTGAGCAAGACCGAGGGCCGGCTGCTCTACAGCAGCAAAGACAGCTGAATTAGCCAATTCTTTGATGAAAGAATTGTGCGCGGAAGTCTCCTCTGCCTTGGCAGAATCCGGGCGCTCAACACTATTGGGCTCACTCTTCGCAGAAATCTGGTCAGGCGGCATCAGGGACACCATATGATCTTATCTATGTATGTTGTGCCACAAACGCACATTAAATATGCCCTAAAACCCAAAACGCAACGCTGGTCGGCATTTAGCGATTCTATGCGGGTCAACCCACAAGCTTCCTTAAATCGGCAAACGGCTTTCCCAACAATTGCGCCGAATAAACAGATTGGATACAAAACGCCGGTATTGTCCAGGCATCAACCAATGACGCGGTGGCGCGGTGGGAGGACGATTCTATGACATATTCCGATTTGAGCAGCTTCAGTATAGACGACAGAGGCGCAGCACTAGAGTCCGCAAATTCGTGTCCGATGGAAAGCACGGCAATGATCGACAAAAGATTCAACGAAGTTTACTGCCTCACCAAGCCGCATCAGAATGCCTGTTTTCTGGCACCGGACAGCCTACTTTTGAATCAGCTTTATGAAAGCGGTTTGTCTCAAAACGAGCCGCAGATGTGCTATCCGGACAGAATAGAAAAACGCGGTCCCCTGGAAGTCTCTGTCAGCGATCAAGGTGAAATCACAAAAATCACGAACGCCGCAGGTGTCACTTTTGAAAGACTGCCGGACGGCAAGTATGCCATGAAAGACCAGGACGGAAAGATTATGCAGACCGTCGAGAACGTCAAGATTGACGGCTCAGGCAATATGCAATACGACACCATGCAAAACTCAAAACGCTTGCATGTTGAATTCAATACAGACGGCTCATTCGTTCTCGAAAACGAAGAAACAGGAAGGATCGTCTTTGACCAGGCCGGAAAAGTGGTAGAAACTCCCTCCGGCTCAGGAAGAGTGCGCCGGTACCAGTATGAAGGTAATCAGTTGGTCGGAATCGACGGTAATCTCGGGCACTGGGACCGCGTGGAGAAAGACGGGCAGGTGTCCTGGAAAAACAGAGATACAGGAGCAGTTTGGGAGGGCGACTTCTCGATCGACTGGAAAACCCATGCACTCGAGTATAGAGGACGCAACGGCGGCGCCTGGACTTTTACAACAGATGGTCAGGACCTGCCGCTGACGCAGACTCAAAAATAGCTTTGACAGGGGAAACCCAGCCGGAACCAAATGCGGAATTCGCCAAAAGCGAGTTCCGTGTTTGTTTCTCCCGTCTTCACTGGACAATCGCAAGCAAGATTTCACTGATTACAAAATGAAAAAAATTGTGACCAACTGGCAATTCAGGGGCATACCCACTTTAACTGCCACACGGAAAACAGGCCCAAGCCGAACGAGGGAAAATGGTCCTGGAAGACAAAATAATAAATTGCCGCACTTGCGAGGCGCCTTTTGTTTTCTCTGTCGGAGAACAGGAATTTTTCGCGCTTAAAGGTCTGAAAAATGCTCCTGTTCGTTGCCCGAATTGCCGAACCTCTCTCAAACAATTCAAGAAAGGCAAGGCTGCAGATGACTGCGCTGATGTTCCTTGCCACGCCTGTGGCGAGATTACCAGGGTTCCTTTCAAACCAACCGGCTTGCGTCCGGTATTCTGCCATCTCTGCTTTCACAAGCAGAAAATTCAGAAAGAACAGCAAGAACAGCATCCCGTTGCGAAAGAATAAGTTACCGCAAAAACTTGATACACCAGTTGTAGTATCAGGATTCCCATTCCTACAGGGCGGTGCAGAACGCAAAACTCTGCTGCGGGCATTTGACTTTCAAATTATCCGGTAAGAAGATAAGTGATAATTTGGAAGCCTGGAGCCCAGCATGCCCTTTCAACTTTTGAAAGACGAAGTCAATGAGTACGAATTCGTCACATTTACTCCTGAAAGTCTCGAAGCGATCGAGAGCCCTCCGCTTGTAGTATTTCTGCACGGGTCAGGTGAGCGAGGCTGGGACCCGGGCTTACCACTCAAAGGCAATGCGCACGTATTCGAAAATCTGCAGCTGCCTGCCGTGATCGTGGTGCCGCAGTGCGACTCGCATCATCGTGCTTTTTACGGCGAAATGGAAAGGCGGGTGCTCACTTGCATCGACCAGGCAATTGGTGAATTTGGCGCCAATTCTCAAAGAATCTATTTGGCTGGATATTCTATGGGTGGCTCGAGCGCACTTTGGCTGGCGGCAAAGCATCCTCACAAATTCAAGGGCATGGCCTGCATCGCCCCTGGTATCACATGGATGGGCGAGGAATTGCCGCCTCACTTACCGCCCGATGACAAGGAATTATTCGACTCGATGTTCGTAGTCGCGAACAGAACTGAAAACATAGCCAAACAAGTAGTCAACATCCCGATCTGGTTCTTACAAGGAACGCAAGACGAACCGTGCCCGATAGACGAGACCAGGCAACTGATTGCAGAATTGCGCAAGCTAGGCGCACGTCCGCAGGTCACTGAATACGAAGGTGTCGACCATGAGTCTTTGACCATGGGACTGGAAGAAGAGGGATTGTTCAAATGGCTGCTGGAGCTATCTTGACAGGCAATGCCACATAAATAGATACAGTGCTATATTTGCTCTTCGCGAAGCCAACTGGAGAGAAGTTATGAAACCAATACTCTGGCAGCATTTGCCTATAGCAACATTGCTGGCACTTTCATTATCGACAGGCGCCCGAGCCGAGTCGAGTCTTTTCTCCAAATACACTCTTGAGCAAGCCAGACAACAAGCGCAGAAAGACGGGAAGATTCTTTTGATGGATTTCACCGCTTCATGGTGCCCACCCTGCAGGCAGATGGAATCCACCACCTGGGAAGATGCGGAGGTAAAGAACTGGGTTAAAGACAATGCTATCGCAGTTCAATTCGATGTCGACAAAGAAGAGAAAGCATCGCAAGCGATGCACATTGAAGCAATGCCTACAGTGATTTTATTCACTCCGGATAAGGCGAAAGAGTTTGGACGGCATGTCGGATACATGAGCGCCGGGGAGCTTCTGCGCTGGCTGAGACAAGCTAAAGGCGAAGACATATCCGGCGCCACAAAAGGTGCAGACAAGGATAATCGGTCGACCGGCACCTCAGCAGAAGACGTCTGGACACATATCAATAAAGCCCGCGAAACAGCGACTACCGGCAAAAACGAGGAAGCACTTGCCGAGTACGTTTGGTTGTGGAACAACCTGAGCACTAGCGAGGAGACGGAAAGAGAGTTGCGTAAAGGGCTGGTGCCATTCGAAGTGAAGAAGCTGATGTCTGTTTATCCGCCGGCAAAAGCCAAATTCATAGAAATACGTGAAATCGCCGAGAAAGAAGATAAGCGTGCTGACTGGATTCTCCTGAACGGCATGCTCGCAGAAAACGGTCGCACTGTTGCGTGGTTCGACAAGATCAAAAACGATCCTAAACAGCGTGAGGCGATCCGAAAACATTTCAAGCCGTTGGAAACGGTCTTATTCTCCGAAAACCGCTGGGAGGATGCAGCCACGTATTTGTATGTGGATCCTTTGGAGCGCTTGAAAGAGATTCATCAAGAAGCAGAAGCGCTCAAAAAGCCGAAACCCAACACAGAAATTTCAAAAGACTTCGATCCACTGCCTAGTATGGTGTTGTTGCTTTACGGAACATATGTGGCAGCCGGCAGAGACTCTCAGGCGAAGAAAATCGAAGACGAATGCCTGCGGCTCGATGACACGCCGGCGATGCGTACGGGTCTTGCGAACATGGCAAAGGGAATGAAGGCGGCGCGCGAGCAACAACAGAAGAAAGCAATCAAGCCGGCGGGCTTACCGGCTACCAAAGCAGTGCCAAAGCCAGCCACAAAAACGCCGGCAAGATAGCTGCGCTTTGAAGCGGTGTCCAAGGGCATAACCTTTTGAGGAAGGCTCTTTCCATCCCCAGCGACATGGCCAATACTCTTGAGCAGCGACGAACTCAAAGAGAAGACGACCGAAACGACCTTGTCCACGGACCTGGCGCAAACTGAGTCGTTTTGCCAAAACGTGATAGGAGAGATGGCAGCAAATCTTTCCGAAACTACGGCGACAAATGCTCTGGGAATGACAAACTCGGAGCCTTCATTTTTAATCGGCACAGTCATAGGCGGTCACTACGAAATCATCTCCTGCCTTGGAAAGGGCGGCATGAGCACTGTATACAAGGCCAGACATGTCTTGCTCGGCAACGAAAGAGCGATCAAAATACTGCAGGTCGAAAAGGGAAACGAGGCAAAACTCTTGCAGCGCTTCCAACAAGAAGCAAAAGCCAGTTTTTTCCTGTCGCATGAAAACATAGTGCGCGTTTACGACTTCGCGGTTGAGCCCACATTACAGCAACCGTATCTGGTCATGGATTGCCTGGAGGGAAAACCGCTGAGCAAAGTTCTCGAAGCCGGTCCTCTCAGCGAAGAACGCACCGTCAACATTATTGCTCAGGTATGTGACGCGTTACAGCATGCACATTTAAAAGGCATCGTACATAGAGATATAAAGCCGGCAAACATAATTCTCAGCCGCAAAGCCACAGGTGAAGAACTTGCGCAAATAGTCGACTTTGGAATCGCCAAGCTGATCAATCCGGAAGAAGGAAACGACCTTACGCAGACAGGAGAGGTGTTCGGAACACCGCTATACATGAGTCCCGAACAATGCCTGGGCAAGCATGTCGATGAACGTTCGGACATTTATTCACTCGGCTGTGTGATGTACGAATGCCTGACAGGCCGCCCTCCATTTCAAGGAGGCAGCCAGCTTGAAACTTTGATGATGCATGTCCAGGACGATGTCGATTTAAATCAGCTTGGTATCACCGCCAAACTGAAAGTAATTTTGCACCGGTGCCTGGAAAAAAATCCTCTTGAACGTTACCCGGCTGTTGAAATTCTCAAAGAGGACATTGAGGCAGCAAAAATACCCCACTCCGCCTCATTGAGCCCTAATATCGGGCTCTGGATGAAGAATTTCGACAAGAGAATTCAAAGTCAAAGAACCACCCGCATTCTTCTTGTTCTTATTGTGGTCTGCCTGCTAAGTTCCGTTTTAGTAATCACTTCTCGCACTGCGCAGCAAGAAAAGGTAATCGTGAAGGTGCCGCAGCCGATAGCGATTGCCAACGGAGGCGCGGTCAAGAAGGAATCAAATCTGCCGGATGATTTAGCCTTGAGATTGGAGTATGTAAAAACGTCTCAGGGCAAAATTGACGTAATTGAAGATTGGAGCAGGAGAAATCCAGAGTTCAACTACTTCGTCGAAAATGAATTAAGGCATTTGTATCTAGGAATATCGGAAAACAAATCAGCCCAGCACACTGAAGCAATTCTTCAAAAAATCCGCATGGATGACTACATCATGAAAGTCTTGAGCGGATGGAATAAGGGCGAAAACTCTCTGGAAAGCGTGAGGAATTACCTCTACTGGGCCGAGACTTACCCCCATTTGCCAGCGCTCAGGGCTGCTTGCTACATGGCAACGGCAGACGAATACTCGAAGCTTAAGAACAAAAAGAAAGCGCGCTTTTATTACAGCAAGATCCTGAGAATAGAAGATAAAAGCATCGACGCTTATAAGTCGTTTGCCAAAACCAGCATCGCAGCGCTAGAGTGACATGATTATCGGCAGGCCAGCCCTCGATTGACAAATTCTATGCCAGCGCCAAAACCAGCACGCAATTTAAAAAATCTTCGCCCCTTCGACCTTGTTTACGAGACTGTGATCAAGATTCCAGAAGGAAAGGTAAGCACATACGGAGATATCTCCAGGCGAATCAACAAGCGCCTGAGCGCGGCAGCGGTAGGCTGGGCTATGAACGCCCTCGGCAGCGACAAGAACGAGAGCAAATATAATTCGGACAATGTCCCCTGGCATAGAGTCATCAACTCTAAGGGCAAATTAAGCACGCATCACGAGTCCGCACAACTGAGCGACGATGGCAAGCCGGTAAAATTACAGCGTGTTCTGCTGGAAAAAGAAGGTGTTCGCTTTACTGACGATGAGAGCGTCGACCTGAATATATATCTCTGGACAGATTAATTTGTGCGATCATACGCTCATGGAAAATATCATCACCGACAGAGAAGATTGGACGAGCAGCAAAATTGTGGAGCTGGTCCAGGCGGCGGCAGAACGGATAGAGGACGCGCATGCACGTTTGAAGGCTTCCTTGGGCAAACAGCCAGAGGATCCACTCAAATTGCTCATAGTTCAGCAAACGTCTATGGTTCCGGCAATCTTATTTCAGCAAAATCGCATGATTGTGACGCTCGAGCAGCGGTATGGAAAGGCTTTTCAGTCGGTCTGCGACAGTGAAATCAAGGACATCGTCAATATTGCGCAAAACATTCAATTGACGATAGAAAATTGTATGGATTGTGCTACTCCAGAGGCAGCACAAGCCTTAATCGGTGATATATCCAGGTTGAATATTTTGCAACAGAGAATTTCCGGCAAAATGATGAAAGTAAGGCTGAACTGACCGGCTCCAGTGAATTCGCCCCGGTCGGCGGGGCGAATCATCCCTTTAATAGCCTTTTAGAGTGATGCCTTAAAGATAAGCCGCCTGCATAATGAGTCTATCTACTAGGGAGGCGAAATTCTCAGAATTTTGCCAAAATCTGCACGTCCCGCTACCGGCGGATATGGTCGTATGGTAACTGAAACAGAAACTGACGCAGATTTAGAGTTCAGTGCTGGCAACTTCAACGAAGCATGTGAGCTGTACAGCGAATTGCTGGCTCTCCATGACTGCTCGGACAGCCAGAGAATGGAGTTGCTGAAAAAGCTGGGAGCCAGCCAGCAAAGAGCGACCAAGTACGAAGAATCTCTAGTCACGTACAAGACTCTTTTAACTTTGCAAGATAATCTGGCTGGTCATGATTCCGAAAGAATAGTGACGTATTTAAGACTCGCCGAGGCATACGACCATTGCGCAAACCAGAGCGAAGCGGAAACAGAATTCAAAAGAGCCCATGATCTGGCAGCAAAGACTTTGCCGGTTCATCATATGACTCGCAAGTCGGTAATAGAAAATTACACGGCTTGGCTTCTGAAGACGAATGGCGATAAAGCTCTGCTCAAAAATCTAAAGCAAGAGATGAAAGAAGCTCTTGGAACCGAGATTAACGACGCACAAAAGGAAGACCACACTAATACGCCATCGACGCGGGCAGTACTCGTCACACGCGAAGTTCGCCCAAAATCTCCTAGATATTCAAATCCGCGCGTTTCTCAAACGCAGATTTCCTTCTCTCCTGAAGCATCACCGGCTGACATGCTTTCAGACGAACTGGAAACAGACAGTGCGAAATCGCCAAGCCTGCCAGCTGATAAAGCCAACCAATCAACACATTCGGACGGCGACTCCGGCAGCCAATCACCGATTCCACTTTCTGCAAGCAGAGCCAATCACGAAAATAACACTTCGCAAGACTGGTCGAATTTAGCGATCCATCCGCAATACGCCTTGAAAGGCTCGGCGCGATCTTATTTTAAGACCCATTCAAGTGCTGAGTTAGACCAAGTTATCAAAGACGAGCGCTCTTGGCAGAGACTAGCCATGCGTCTCGCTCCAGTCGTCATCTGTGCAGTCATATTCGGCTCCTTCGTCACAGCAATGGTGAACGAACCGGCCTCGAAAGAAGTACCTCCTTTCGTACACGCTCTCATCGGCAAGTCTTTTGCCACCATCGATGGTTCTCTGACCATCACGGCGACCAAAGATGGACTTCTTCTTACCGGCGCAGGGCTGAACAAAAAGGTCACGCCAAGCATATGGAGAGGCTCATTTTCAGATGAGTTCAGCCTTATGAGAGGAGACTTCAAAGATTTCCAGTGGCTCAGACCGGTCAAAGACGGTTTGCAGGATCAAACCGGACTGAAATTTCTGGGCGAGAACGCACCCGAGGCACATACTGTGAAGGCGCTGAACAGAATTGCCGCAAGCGCCCAACACTTTTATCAGAACAATCATAGATACCCTGTAGCCAGCGAGGCCAAGACGCTCTTTTCGTACCGCAATCCGTGCACTGACAAACTAGAACCCGTCCGCACCTACACATCCACAACCTTTTCAGTAGACAGCAAAATCAAAGACAAGAAGCTCGATGCGCGCATGATGCGGGGAGAGAGTTTTGAACAGGAAATGTCTCCAGAAGCTGGATCTGTTGCAATGCTCTCAGTGATCAACAAACCCAACGGCCGTGTTGAACTGCCAGACCAACCGATCGAATGCCAATATGCATACATTCACGCCTTCGACAGAAACGGTCGGATGCTTACCACGCCCACGAATAAGCCGCTGGTTATCGCTCTTGAGGCAGGCAGCGAGCATTTGCAGAAAGACAAAGAGATTGTCGGACGCTATGCAGACGCATCACTGGCAATCGCGCCAAGCGGCCGGCCAGGCAGAGCGCTCGTGCTTTCGAAATACATCGGTTGTTTGGCGTTGGTTTTCGGACTGATCTTCTACCTGATCTGGATCAAATCTGCTTCAGCAAGAAGCATTCACTAGTGGCTACGCGCTCTCCAGAGAGCGGCTCGGAGGCAGAATCCTCAAATTGGGACGAGCCGGATTATATGTCCACTTCAATAACATTCTGCGCAAGTCTTCCGGTTGAAAAGGCTTGACCAGACAGTCGTCTGCACAAGCTTCAGAAGGGTCGATGCGCTCCAGCTCGGAAGCACATGCAGCCATAGCAATAAGAGGAGTCGTTCGTCCCTTTTCTCTTTCCAATTCGCGGATAGTTCTTGCTGTTTCGATTTCATTGGATCGAGGCGATTTCAAGTCCAGAAGAACTGCATCAAAAGGCGTTTCAGAGCTCAATACCGTGCTGAGCGCCTCTTGCGCCGAATTGACAAAAACCGCTGAGTATTCGAATTTTTCAAGCAAAGCCGAAATCAAATCCCTTTGAGCAGAATCGGCTTCAACTACTAGTAATACAGGCATCTTTCATTCCAATCATCGCGTTAGACAGGTCGGGACTGACCGGTTGCGAGGGCGAGAATGCACTTTTGGCAGAGCGCAACGCCTTTCTCTTACTACTGATGTTAGTCACCGCCTACAGACCATGATGCTTAAAAACGCCGTATTTGTCCAGGTTATGCCTATTCTGCTCGATAGCCAAGGGGGCATACGATCACGCGGTATATGCTGTCTGGTGATGTCGAGGTCTCGGGCAATAAGACAAAATAGCCGCTCGGCTTAACTTTCTCGAGTCTAATAGATACGGTGCCTCGGTTTCAGACTGAGAAATACAAATGGCATTTGGTCGTATTTCAAACGCATGCTATTCCGGCGTCCACTTCGTTTTCGATTGCCGAAGACTTCCCGGCCATGGCGAGTTCAGCCAACTCAATTCGCCGAAGACATTCTCTGATTGGAAATCCATCTTCAGGATAAATTTCACGATAAACATTTAGTGCGTTTACAAAATGTGATCTGCTTTCCGCGACTTTGTTGAGTGTCGTACAAACAAGACCGATTTCAACAAGAATATCTGCGTAAGTCTCGCTTCCAAGAGCGTTCTTGTCGGCAATGTCCAGAACCTGCTTGAGACTCCAATAAGACGTAAGAAAATCGTTGCGCTCTTCGCAGCGGCAAGCAAAATTTCGCAGTCTCTCGATTTCTCTGGCGATAATTACGTGCACTTCGCCCTCCGCGCGTTCGCAAAGAAGCTGAAACAGATGCTTATGACCATGGATTTAAAGCAATCCTACAGCAGAGCCCACTTATTGCAATCACCCAAACTCGTGATTTGTATGCATAAGCGAACAAGCGCAGCACCGAATGCGGTGGCCGGCATCGACAAGAATTATGCAATCAGCAGATAAAACTTGCTTATGCTCGAGAAGACTGAGGTGCTATCATTCGTTTTGAAAAAAATTTCAGAAAGGCGAAGACCTTCTGGTGCTCAATGACAGCCTATACACCCATCCTTGCAACGCTTGCTTACATCCTTTCGCCCGACAAAAAGTCGGTATTGATGATCCATCGCAACACCAGACCAGACGATCTTCATTACGGTAAGTACAACGGCTTAGGCGGAAAGCTTTCTGATGCAGAGGACATAATTTCTGGTCTTGTCCGAGAGATTGAAGAAGAATCAGGACTGACTCCAACGGACATCAAACTGCGCGGAACTATCAGCTGGCCAGGCTTCGGCAAGAATGATGAAGCCTGGTTCGGCTTCATCTTCCGGATCGACGAATACGAGGGAGAGGCGCACAAGGGCAACATAGAGGGTGTTCTCGAATGGATAGACTTGGAAAAAATTGCCGACCTCAATCTCTGGGAAAGCGACCGACTCTGGCTGGATATGGTTTTTGACGATTCGCCCAAAATGTTTCACGGAATCGCACCATTCAAAGATGGAAAGCTGGTTTCCTGGAATTTCCAAAGGATTTGACGGGTTTTAGCCTTACCTGATTCTCATCCTGAGAGGCATTGCCAGTCGTTAAGCCAGAACACGAATGCAAAATCTTGCTTATCATCCGGCTAGTGCAGGGCGTTTATAGATTAGTCTTTAATCCGTATATACGCGTTGCCAAGGAGCCAGCACTATGCGACACCCCGATGTACCGGAATCACTCGACAGCTGGTGGATTCTTCACCGCATGTTTGCCTTTGACCGGTTGGCATGGGACGCGCTCGAGCAGGACGAAAGAAGCAAAATCGTCGCCCAAGCAACAGAAGCTCTAAACGCCCTCAAGAATGCGGAAGACTCTGATGTCGGGCTTGCGCAAATGGTGGGACACAAAGCCGATCTGATGCTCACCCACTACAGCAAGAATTACGAAGGGCTGGCCCATGCGCAAACAGTCATCGACAGACTGCGCCTTTCTGAATTCATCACGCCGGCAACCTCTTACGTTTCCATCCTGGAACTCGGACTCTACGACGCCACTGGAAAAATTCATGCAGCCCTTTCCGAAAAGGGTTTAAAGCCTCACTCTGAAGACTGGATTAAGGCATTCGACGAACTGCTCAAGGAGCAAGAAAAGTCTCCGCATAACGCAGGACGCCTCTGGGCTCGAATTCCACAACGGCGCTTTGTCTGCTTCTATCCCATGGACAAGAAGCGCGGAGAAGAAGTCAACTGGTACACCTTGCCTTTTGCAGACCGTGCGAAGCTGATGCTCGACCACGGAAAAATCGGAAGAACTTTCCACGGACTGGTCACCCAGGTCATCTCCGGTTCCATTGGCTATGACAATTTCGAGTGGGGCGTTGACCTCTACGCCGACGACCCGCTTGTGTTTAAGAAGCTGATTTATGAAATGCGCTTCGATGAGGCAAGTGCGAAATACGGAGTCTTTGGCGACTTCTATTCGGGCATTCAATTCTCGCTAGACCAGCTCGGTACGTACCTTGACGGCAATAAAGTTGCAGAGCTGAATTCACGGCTCGAGCCGGCAATCAGATAGAGCCCTAAGACTATAAATCAAGGCATCGCCATCTTTATTCTTGAGGATCGCCGGTTCCGCAATCAATCACTTCATTTCGGACGGTCGGGTCTATATTCATTTGCTCGGCAAGATGAACCAGGTGTGACCCTTCGATTTCGAGAATCGAAGCAAGTTGATAGAGATTGTCCAGCCCGATACTCCGGTTGCCGCTTTCTACATCGACTATAAATGCTCGGCTGAAACCAGCTCTCTTGCTCAGTTCAGCCTGACTCATTCCCATCAGCAGTCGCCGCAATCTAATTTGCTTGCCTATGCTCCGCACGAGGAGATCCTCCGGAGCATCCGAGTGCGGCTTTTTCTTCGAGGGCTTAACTTGCGGCTTGACGGGCGTCTCCGCCCCCACTGTGCCGGCACCGCCGCCAAGAAGTTTGCTTTGCCTTTGCGTCTCTTTGGCTATCATCTCTGACGCCAATCTATCGATTGAAATCATGCGCTGCTCGGCAATCAAGCGCATTGCCTCGATATGCGACTCGAGCACTGGCACAGCCAGCACTTCAACTTTTCGAACTCGCATCTACCTGGGGTCTCCTAAAAAAAAGTACAGCACGGCTCATATAGGAGACTTGCCGTCGCCTTTTCTTTCAGTAACGGCTAGACAGCAAAAAATCGTAATTTAATGTCCACCGCCAAAACCGCTAATGTATGCAGAATGATACTTTCCGAGCTTATCTCACCCGAATGGACGATACTGATAAATTCTAAAAAGTCATTATGCAAACAAAAATCCACTCAACGAATCAGGCGAGTGGCGATAAGACCGGCAAATCTATCCTTGCCGCTATACCACCAGCCCAAATGATTTTGACACTGGGCGCAAATTGCAAATGTCCATGCATAATCGGCAAACCAGCTAGCTTCTGTGGTTGCGTCTCCCACATTTGCCGCACCAGGGGCATCGCTGTAGCAAAGCACATGAAAAGAATACCCGGCGGGGTTCCGGAATGTATGCTCATGCGGCTGTATAGCAAGCGAGTGGCTAGTTATTTCGTGCTCACAGCTTTTGCATCGCACCTTCTTCTGTACCTGCAAATCTGTGACTTCATCTGTGTCGATAGAAACGCTTTTGCCCATGCAATTTCCTCAACCTCCATCATGGACGCCGCCAGTGCTGGCAAACAGTAGCTTAACTGCATCGGTCGCCTGTTCATTATCAGGCAATTTAAGTATATTGAGCCTAACTCCATTGAAGGAAATCTTCATGCTTGCCTATAAAAAGTATGCGCTGCCATTCTGTGCTGTTTTCGCCGCATGTCTCATCTTAGTTTCCTCCTATCTGTCCGCCGCAGGCATTCATCACAATAATCTGCCCGACGTTCAGCTGCAGGACGGCGACATCATATTCCAGACATCGAGATCCAGGCAAAGCGCGGCCATCCACCGCGCGACGCATTCAAACATATCGCATGTCGGCATCATTTTTCGCGACAACAAAGGCTGGTATGTATACGAAGCGGTAGGACCGGTAGTAAAAACACCAATCGATGAATGGATAGAGAGCGGCGTAGACTCTCGCTATTCGATCAAGCGATTGAAGAGAAGCAATGCACTTTCGCAAGACGAAATCGATCGGCTGAAAACAACATGGAAAAAGTTCGAAGGAAAACCTTACGATCCATACTTTGAATGGTCTGATCAACGAATTTATTGTTCTGAGCTTGTCTGGAAGATGTACAAAGAGGCCTTAGGAATAGAAATAGGACATCTACAGCATCTAGGCGATTTTGATCTGGATTCTCCAGTGGTTAAAGAGTTGTTGGCCGAACGCTACGGAAACAATGTTCCTTTGGATGAAACTGTTATTGCTCCTTCCACGATGTTCAATTCGTCGTTACTGTCTTCTGTATGCATAAACTGATTAGAAATTTGCGGACGAGCGGCGAATGCACGAATTCAGACAGCGACTCGAATCAATGCCCACGCAGGACAAAGAATCCAACAGCACCGACCACCGAAACGACGGCAGCGGCAATTGACGCGATCAGCATAATTTTCTTGCGTTTTCTTGCCGCGAGAACTTCGTTGATCTGCATTTGCAAGCGACGAGGAAAAACCTCGAGTCTCTCTTGCAACTTCGCCACTGTTTCAAACCGATAATTAGGGTCTTTCTCGAGG
>CAZBOX010000002.1:0-71853 GCA_964493595.1 uncultured Candidatus Obscuribacterales bacterium
AGTTCTTCAGGGCCGTGACAAGAAAGACCGCCTCGATTAGAAGAGGCAGAATAATTGCCAGAAGAATTTGATGGGTGATCTTTAGCTTGAGCATGGGGCGGTTTATCGGTCGGCTACAGTTTACGTTAGACTCTGCACAAGTCTCAACGGTATATAGAAGTTGATTCGGGGAAAATAGCTGTGTCCGCTACCGAAAGCGACTGTTTTAGGAGATATTGACAGCTCGATGGCCAGGATTTTAGTAATTGAAGATGACCACACTCAGCTTGACATTATCGAGCAGGGGCTGGCTTTTCATGGGCACGTAATTGATACCAGTGGTGATGGCACCGCGGGTCTGGAGCAGCTGCTCAGCCATCATTACGATCTGGCTATTATCGATTGGGACTTGCCGGGACTGCAAGGTGTGGATATTTGTAATCAGTATCGAAATTCGGGCGGACAGGCGGCCGTTCTCTTTCTCACCGGTAAGTCATCCGTCTCCAATAAAGTTCAAGCCTTCGATTGCGGTGCCGATGACTATCTGACCAAACCATTTTCCTACGCAGAGCTCCTGGCTCGCGTGAAAGCACTTTTGCGCAGACCTCATACGATGGAGAGCGAAAATCTGGTTTATCAGGAAATCAGCCTCGATATGGTCACCAAAGTAGCCACAGTCAATGGCAAGGATATCGGATTGACTCCGGGCGAATTTGCACTCCTGGAATTGTTCGTCAAGAATCCGGGGCGCCTCTTCACGGCAGCGGAATTATTGGACCGCGTTTTTAAGTCGGAAACGGACCAGGAAGCCGTCCGCCAGAGAGTGATGAGGCTGAGAAAAAAAATGGCGGTGGAAGGAAAAGAAGAGTCGCGCATCACGAACCAGAAAGGTTTCGGCTACAAATTCGAGTGACTTTCGCTCGGGAAGATGAGACGCTAGCAGAGCGCCGCGAAGCTCATTTCTGAAGGTGGCGCGAGCGTTGTACGCTGTTTTACACAGATTAAGCCTGACCAAGCGGCAATAGAGCTTGCCTATTGAGCTGTACGCGCGTAGGGTGAATTTATCACTATCACCTCCAGATCGCCCGGAAACAAATCGAAGAACATTAGGCTTTCAGCCCTTTTTCCATTCTTCTTTGTCGCACTTGTGTGTGTGGTTGCGATCCGCCATAGAGCAAACTTCTAGCCTGTCCCCACATTGCAGAGCTTGGAAGTTTGGCGCATCCAACCGCAGCCGCTTGCGACTCATCCGTCCGAAAAGAGGCATGAGTGGTTACAAGCCCTCGCCACATGCGAGAGGCTAGGTCCGTAAAACGTAGCAGCAGTAGCGATACCTGATGGTATGTGCGAAGTGAACTTTTGACAGCTTGAGTCGAATACCCTTGAGCGACCCTCCGCGAAATGTTTCGCGAATGTTCCTCTGAGAAACACGCATGCAGCAGCTTGCTGGCATTCGTAGTCTCAATTACATGAACCGTCGACACACGCTTCAACCACATTGTGGTTCGACGCAGTGTTTCGCCGACTCAAATGCTTTCACCGAATGTCGTGGTCTCGCCGAATGGGCGGCGGACTACTTCATCGGATTGCTCTTGCGACTGTGCACGGATTGCGGTGAAAACCGCCTTCCGTGTCAGCGCCAGAGCGGTTCATGCCGGCGCAATCCCGCGACCGGAGAACTTCGTTCAACAACCGAAAGGAGAACTATCATGGCTCGTTTTGATCAGTACATTGGGCTCAACGAATGGGCTCGCAAGACCGTGCTCCGCAAGGAGAAGGTGCGTCAGTTCGGGGTCAACGTGTTCGCTGACGGGAGGCGCAAGCGCTTCTCCCGGTGGACCAACCTCCCCGTGGCGCGCATCCAGGTGATCGGTACCCTCTCGGGCGTCTACTGCGACAAGGTCTCAGACCTCAAGCGGTACACGATGCCCGACGGCAAGGTGTACGAGGAATACGTCCAGGCCACGCCCTGGTCGGGTGGTCCGATGTACCATCTCGCTCTGCGGGATGTGCGCACCGGTAAGCCTGTTCCTCAGTCGCTCTGGACTGACGAAGAGATGGGGCTGTAACCCGCTTCGTTCTCGGGTAAAACCGGGCGGTCGCTGATGGACCGGAGTAGCGCATGGGCGCCCCTTAGCAAAGGGTGCTCATGCGTTTACTCTTTTTGTCCGCATGGTATTATAGGGCGTAGTAGAATAATGTTTTCTATCCGCCATTTTCTGACCCATAGATAAGGCCTCGGCCGAATGAGTGGTGCAAAAATACCGACTGTTTTTGCCCCGGGCACCCTCCGGAGTGATTACAATTTGGTTACTATGGACCAAGATCGTATCTGGAGCATTCGAGTGTAGTGTCGTGGATGTCGCTCGGCTTATCTAATTCAGCGCGAGTAACTGGATGGCTGAAAAGGGAGTACTGTCGGATCTAAGAAATCAGTTTGCCAATCTGAAGCTTTCGACCAAGCTGTCGTTGAGTTTCGGGATGGTCTTTCTGGCTTTCATCGCGGTCATCATCACAGCGTCACTGACATTGTCAGAACTGTCTCTTTATCAGCAAGAGTCCTTCATTAGAGATTTACCGACCACCGAAGGCATGGCCACTTTGAGTGTCAATATGAGGCGAATGAAGACTGCAGTGCAGATGTTCATTCTTCTGGAAGACCCGACCGGCAAGGATAAAGCCATAGCTGAAATCGAGCAGGTGACGAGGGAAAACGCCGAAATCATCAGTCAGCTGAAGGAAATTTTTCAAAGCGACCGGGAAATGAGCGACCTTCTTACCTCTATCGATCGCCGCCTGGATAATTTCAACAAACGAATCAAATGCGTCTTTATCCCAGCCGGCTGCCAGACAAAAGATTTGTCCGAGAAAACATCGGCATTGCGTGACGAGCGCGAAAACGTCAATCAGATGGAAGCGCTCGCCAATGAGCTCAAAGAACTGACTACTAAATATGCAGCCGGACAAGCTGCCCGAGCCAAGCAACAAGCTCAGCATTCTATTGGTGTTCTCTGGACGGTTTGTCTCGTCGGGGTTACGACTTCGCTTGCTCTTGTAGTTTTGCTCTCCCGAATGACCATCATGCCCCTGGCTCACTTGACCGAGGCGGCGCGGCAGCTTGAAGAATCAAGCAATGCCGTGACGGTTAAGGATGAGGGACGCACCGATGAGGTGGGAGCATTGACTCGCACTTTCAATAACATGGTCAGAGCAATAAAAGAGCGCGAAGAGGAACGTGATAAAGCGCTCGGGCGGCTGGAAGTCTCGAATGCAGAACTGAAACAATTTGCTTATGTAGCCGCACACGATTTGAAAGAACCGCTGCGTACGATGTCGAACTATTTGTCGCTGCTTGGAGAGAGGCTCGAGGGCAAGCTGGATGAGAAAGGTGAGCGTTTCTGGAAGACTGTTTTAAATAGTTCGCATCGCATGGATGCCCTGATTTCCGATTTGCTTACCTATGCCAAGCTGGGCAGCAAAGCACTGGCGCCGCAACAAGTGGACATGAACGAAGTGGTCCGCAAGGTGATCGGTGATTTGCAAGTGGTGGTCTCTGAGTCAGGTGCTCGAGTGGAGCGTCACAATCTGCCTCTCGTCTTTGCCGATGGCACGCAAATGGGTCAATTGTTGCAGAACCTCGTAGCCAACGGCATCAAGTTCAGAGGCGGCAATGAGCCCAAACTGGACATTGGTGCCAATCGTATCTCCGGCGGCTGGATGTTCTACGTAAGGGACAACGGCATCGGTTTCGATATGCAGTTTCAGGAGCGCATATTTCTTATCTTCCAACGTTTGCACGGTCGCGATGAGTACGCCGGAACCGGTTTGGGCCTTGCTGTTTGCAAACGAATCGTGGAGCGTCACGGCGGAAAAATCTGGGCTGAGTCGAAACCAGGTGAAGGCTCTACCTTCTACTTCACTTTGCCTGACGATCTGCAAAATAATTCAATAGATACGAATGGACGAGCACCATCCAATGATGGGGATAGTCCGGTAGGACCCTCGGATGCGACAGTCGAATCTGGTTAAAGGAGCCGGCAGAAAGCTCTGATACCACTTTTAGGGGACTGACTGGAAGTCGTTTATGTGACAAGCTAGAGCTGTGGTCTGCCTCGTGAATCTCTCCCATTTCGTGAATGGAATTAAGCCAGCAAAAGTTGTCGTTGCCGACGATGATCAATCGGCGGTTGATTTGCTGCGCGAGGCTTTCGAGCGCTCTGCCTTCAGCTGCCAGCTCGAGGCTGTTTTCAGCGGGCAGCAACTGCTCGATTATTTGCGCAAAGAAGAAGGCAGAGAAGACGAGCGCCCGTCTCTTATTTTGTTGGATTTGAACATGCCGGGAAAAGACGGCCGCCAGACTCTGCGCGAAATCAAAGCAGATCCCGAACTGAAAAACATACCGATTATCATTATGACGTCGTCCGAATTGGAAGAAGACATAGAGAAGAGTTACCAGTCCGGAGTGAACGCTTACTTGAAGAAACCCAATCTCTTTGCAGATCTGGTTAAAATGGCCGGTGCTATCAAAGATTTCTGGTTCGGTTGCGCGACTTTGCCGCAACACCCATATATCTGAAGGCCCTCGGCTCTCAAAGGACGTATCATGTGTGACCGGCTTCGATTCTTGTCTTCACGTACGGCTGCCGCTGTTTTCTCATTGTTGATGGGTTTCATCATCTCATTGACTTCACTGCCGGTTGCCGTCGCCGACGAGGAGTCCGACGACAGGGTTCTGGTTGTTTTTGTATTCGACAAGTCTTGCCGAATTTCTTGTGATGCAGTCAGACCGATTTTTAAACAGCTAAAAACTGATTACGGCGACAGAGTCAAATTCGTTGAATTGGACGTTTCCAAAGATGTGCTCAGCGAGTCCCAAAAAACTGCCAGGACTCTCAATATAAAGCGCTTTCTCGATGATACTGAAGACTGGTATCCGGCAGTCGGTGTTTTCACTGGCAGTCGCAAAAAAATAAAAGAAATTCTCGGCGCAAAACCGAAACAGCAATATGTGGAGGCGATCGACAAAGCGCTTGCTGCACAGCAAAAAGAGGGCACAACAGAGAAAGTGAAAAGGAAAAACTAGTAAGACCGAGAATCGAGCTTTCTTTATGCGTCCTCAAATTGTGTCCGCTATTCTGCTCGTGTTTGCCGCCTCCACAACTGCTTATTGTCAGTCTTCCGACTCACAAGTGGACTTGAGCGCTCTGGAGCACCGGGGGCGCGAATATTCCAACAAAAGACAATGGGCGCGAGCGCAAAGCGTCTACAGGACGATTCTCGAAAAACGACGACAAACATTGCCGGCTCTGGATCCTCGTTTGATCGGTCCTCTAAATGATGTGATTCGAGTTACATGCGTGGATGGCAAATGCGCAGATACCGTGCCTCTTTTAAATGATCTTTTGGCGATACGCCTCAAGCATTCAGGTCCCTGGCATGCCGACGTTGCCACTACATATGCCCTGATTGCCGAAGCTAATGAAAAAATGCATCGTTATCCTGAAGCGGTGAAGAATTTCAATCAAGCTGCAAAAGTTAGAGATCGCATATACGGCAAATCTGCGAGCATCTCGGTGCAGACCAGAATGAATGTGATTAGAATCGCCTTGAAGAATGGGGATAAGGCTACAGCAAAGGCGACTCTTGCGGAATGCCGTGCGCTTATTCGCTCAGGTGGAAAGCCGCAGCCCGAATTAGACAGGGTGCTTTCTTACTACGCAAGCAAAATCTAGGGTGGCTCTTTTTTAGTGTTTTTCTCTCAAAACCACTTTTGTTTCCAACTTTGTCACTTTTAGTCCGTAAAACCTATGTATAGCCATCGCGGTGGCTTCTTATTCCCCGTCTTCTCCTGCACGCAAAAGTATTACTGGTTTGGCGAATTTTTCTTCCCGAAAAGCCAGCTGAAGGCACGGAGGTTTCATGAGAACCAGCCATGTGCACAATTTACCTGTCGTACTGTCACGACAATCAAGGGTTTCGCTGCCTCAACAGGTGGGTGATGAGCTGAAGCGGCTCATTCTCGAGGGCTATTTCAATCCCGGCGCTGTTCTGCCCTCCTCTAGAACCTTGTGCGAAATACTGCAGGTCGGTCGCTCCACGATCATTGAAGCATTCGAGCAGCTCAAATCGGAAGGTTATCTGGTGGCGGCGGCTGGCTCAGCAACGCGCGTGAGCGACAATATTCCCCTGGCGGTGCCCGAGGCGCCTCTTCCGGAAGCGCATCAGCTGCGGCTCAGCTCGCTTTCCGATTATGCCAATAGAGTGCAGAAAAGCAATTTTCTTTACGACCGCAAGGAGGAGCCGGAAATAGCTTTTTATAGCTGGCGCATTGCTCGAGACGCCACGCCTCTGCGCGAGTTCAAACAGTTGATGTCTCGCTTCTCGCAAGCCAGCGAGCAGGAAATGCTTTTTGATTATCAAGACGATCCTCTAGGCTACAGACCTCTTCGCGAGGTGCTATCCCGATACCTGGAAAAAACCAAAGGGATCAAAGCCGATCCGCAGCAGATCTTGATTGTTACAGGTCTTCCTCAGGCTCTCAATCTCATTTCGCGTATTCACTTGGAGCGCGGCGATCTGGCCGTGGTGGAAGAACCTTGCTATCCGCCTACGCGCAAATACTTCGAGAGCGAGGGAGCATCTACAGTTTCGCTTAAAGTAGATAGCCAGGGGTTGATGGTCGATCAGCTTCTCAGGGCGCCGTCGCTAAGAGTACGTCTCGTTTACCTGACTCCTACCCACCAGTATCCGATGGGCAGCCGATTGTCCCTGACACGACGCTTGAATTTGCTTTCCTGGGCTGGAACCAGCGGTGCCTTCATTGTCGAAGATGAGCATGACAGCGAATTTTCTTACGGTACTAATCCGATGCCCGCTCTGAAAGCGCTGGATAAGCTGGACTCGGTAATTTATATCGGCAATTTCGCCAAAGTCATGTTTCCCTCTCTTTCTGTCGCTTATATGGTTCTGCCTCGCGATCTGACCGGAGTCTATGCCAAAGTTCGCCAGTATGGAAGTGATGCCGTTTCTCTGCCCATACAGTGCGCACTCGCCGATTTCATACAGCGCGGACTGCTGCGCAAGCACGTAAAGCGCATGCATGGAATTTACGAGAGCCGTCGCGATGCTATGATTTCCAGCTTGAAAGAACACTTCGGCGAGCGCGTCGAAATTGCCGGTGAACATGCCGGTTTGCATTTATATGTCAGGTTTAAGACCGAGCTGAGCGACGCCGAAATTGTAGAGCGTGCCTGGCAAAGAGGTGTGGGCATCACGCCCATAGCTTCATTCTATGCCGGTCTTGCCCCTCAAGGAGAATTTATTTTCGGCTTCGGCGACACGGCAACCTCCGTTATTCGCGAAGGCATTTACAGACTCTCGCAAGTGATTTCGTAGCATGCTAGGCTGAATGTATTCCTTGACGGTCCTATTCATGCTACCCAGATTTTCGGCGCTTGCCCTATCGACATTGTCTCTTTTGACTTGCGTGGCGCTGCAAGCACACGCGCAAGACCAGCCGAAAGAGAGCGACAAGTGCGAAATCAAAGAATTGAAAACAACGCTTGCGGTTGATGTTCTGACCTCGCGCTCGAAAGTGTTCAGAACAAAGCAGAAGATCAAACGAGTGGCGGTCAGTGATCCTTCTGTAGCAGAGATTGTGCTCATGTCTGAAAATCAGATTGTGGTGATCGGGAAAAATCCTGGTGCCATCAATGTGACGGTCTGGTGCGAAAAGTAGGCGGGTCTCAACTGTTTACTAAAGGATGTAGTAAAGCAATAAAAAAAGGAAAACGCTTCGGCTGAATGTCACTTGACCCAGTCGAAGCGTCTCCTTTTTCATGCTCAGGCTTTGGACGGCTTGTCGTACTTGAGCGAGACGGGGTCGAAAATGACCACGTCTTGCGCCGCCAGTGTCTTGCCGGGAGCCCAGCTGTTGAACGCGTCCTTGGTCACGCCCCAGTTGCCGTGATGGAAACCGGTGACGTCATAAGGACGCGACAAGATGTAGGCTTTGCAGGTCATGGCGATCTGTCGAGCCTGCCTGTAGAGTTCTGTTAGATCATCGCGGGTTGCGACCATTCCTTGCGGAACCGGATCGCTGCCGCGTTCGATTCTGTGGATGCGGTAGCCCGACCAGAAGTCGAGCTTCTCCATCTGCAAGAGCGAAACGTCTCCATCGACAACGAGCAAAAGATGATCCGGAATTTTCACACCGAACGTCTTTTGAAGACGAATCAACGCCGTGGCCTGATCAATCAGCATGCCCGGGTCGTCCAGCTTGAATACGAGTTTTTCGTCCAAGCTAAACCACACACGCACACGAGTGACGTCATCACGGTGATGATACTTCTTCGGCTCGTCATAAACGAGGCGCCAGCCATTTTGCATGAAAACGGAGGCGGAAATGCCGGGGCGTTCTTCCTGCTTGAGCAGGCCGAATGTCAGGTCATCCTGCCTGCGCGCCGCAATGAGAGAAGCTTTGTTCTCCCCTAAATTGACTTCAGACATATAACCTCTATTTGGTTTCGATGAGGGTGGAAGGAGGCACCGCACGTGGTGCCTCCTTCCCGGAAGGACCGACCCTTACTTCGGGTCGATCATCGATACTGCGGCGTCGGTGAGCTGACCGTCGTCACCGTCCGCCTGAGGCACCGACCGCACGTTGGCCCGTTTGGCCGTGGCGAAGTGAGCCTCGGCGCGAACGATCATCGCTTCGGCCTGCTCGGTCATCTCGTCGATGACCACCGGCAGGTAGCTGACCGCCGCTTCCTGATTGATGCCGAACTGCTTCATCACCGTCTGGGCGATGGCTTGCGCGGCACCGGCCAGGCTGGCGATCACCTTTTCGAGTTCGCTGCGCTTGGTCGGCAGGGGCATGGAAAGCGTCTGGACATTGAAGCCCATCGACTGGCACGCCGTGCTGAGAATGGCCCCGGCCTGTTTGGCGAGCGCCAGACCCACCAGCGCTTCGCCGGCGACGACTTTGTTTTCGCTCTGCACCAGCACCATGCCTTCCTTGAAGGGTTCCAGCCGGTCGGCCAGTCCCTTCAGGCGAAGGAAGCGCTCGTCGAGCTTCGGTTTGAGTGACATAGTTTTACTCCCAATTTCTGAAGCGCGCCTGAGCGCGCTCCCTTATATCGAGTCGCACATTAAGCGCCCCGAGCGCCGGGAATACCGGCTGTGGATTTGGAGCAGAGCCTGGTGGCCCTGCGGTCAGCGGAAGAGAACGGCGTGCCCGCCCCGCTTCAGCGAGACGATGCCGACCACCGCAAAGATGATGGCGATAGCGGCCGAGACAAGCAGCCGGATCTCGTCGGCAGGCACCAGCCCGGTGAAGGGACCGATCATGCAGATGAAGGAAGCGCAGCCGATGAAGTAGGCGGCCGGCGGAGCGTAGATGTGCATGCGCGGGACGCTGCGCACCGACTGCGGGATGGAGATCATCGTCGCCCAGATGCCGGCAGTGGCCATGGCCAGCGTCGGAATGGCGATGAGGAGGAGGGCGAAGGGGAGATCGAAGAGCGACATGGTCAGCTCCTTATGGTTGGGGCGTACTTGTTAGCCCCGGGTTGCGGGACGGAGCGCGGTTGCGCTCCACGCAGAAGTGAAGCCAGGCATCAAGCCTGGCTCACAATCGTCCTGGTCTTGCGGTTGAAACGGATGCCCGTTTTCGGCTCGGGGATGTCTTCAGGAGTCGCCGTCCCTGCGGCCAGGCGAATCGCCCAGTAGGGAAGCAGAACTCCTGTGAAGATGCCCCAGTGGATGCCGCCGGCCATGCGAGCATTGATTTCCAGCAAGAAACGCGTGCCGTCGTCACCTTCCAGAAACTGCACGTTGTACAGTCCGGAAAGCCCAAGTAGCTCAGTCAAAGCTTTCGACTGCTCTACCAAGTCCGGGCAGTCCTCGAGGAGTTCCTCGATTCCGCCGGGAAACTTCACGCGGGTTACGGCTTTGACGAGCACGCCGTCTTCTGCCAGGCAGTCGACGCTGTACTCGGGACCGTTCAGATACGGCATCACCATCATCTCGGGCAGCGGCGAGCCTTCCGCCACCAGGTAGGCGCGAGCATCAGGCATGGTGAGCGGCTTGAAGTCGCCGTTGTGCGCATGCGGATACTGGTCGCCCAGGTCGGAGACGATGCGGAACCCGTGCCCGCCCAGTCCTTTGACCGGCTTGAAGCAGAGGGTCTGGAAGCGCTCGCGGTAAGCCTTGAGAGCTTCCATTACTTGCTCGATGTCGGCGGCAAGCGTGTAAGGCGGGATCTCGATACCCAGTCCGCCGGCCTCGCGCACCACGTCGTAGAGCTCTGACTTGCTCTTGAGCAGGCTGATGGTGGCGGCATCGCCGGCGACCAGCACCTTGCACCCGAGGGCGGCGAAGCGATCTTGAGCAGCGGAGAGCGCGATCGTGTAGCTGTGCGGAATCAGCACATCCACTTTCTCGCGCGCCGCGAATGCCAGAGCCCATTCGACGTAGGCTGCGGCATTGCCGGTCGGCTCGACCTGGAAGAAGTCGGCTACCTCAGCGACGGGCGCTTCGGCATTGGCGTGCGTACAGATGATGCGCATCTCTTCGCCGTCTGCCAGGGATTGTCGAATTCCCTTGATCAGATGGACCGTCTGCGACAGTCCGCGATTGAACCAGACAGTGATCTTTTTCATTGTTTGTCCTTTACCTAATTGCAGAGCGCCGGTGATGCGCTCCTGAGTTATGCAAGACAACGAGCGTCATCAAATTGGGCTCGCTCAGCGACCACGCTATAGGCGTCACACAGTCGCTTACTTTTTTGCTGGCGGGCGGTTGCCGAACGCAGTTCCTTTTGCATTCGCCCAAAAACAACCGTCCCGCCGTCCTGTATAGACCGCTGTCTGATCAGGCTTCGCGCACGCCGTAGAGGTCGGCGCGCTCGATGATCGCCCGCGCCCACTTCGTGTGGGTGGTGGGCTCGCACATGCGGCCGTTCATCTTGAAGACGGCGGCGGCGTCCGGCATGAGGATGCGGCGGGCTTCCTCGAGATCGCAGGCGTCGACGCGGAAGCCCGCTTCGATGAGCCGGATCTGATCCGGATGGATGGCGGTCTTGCCGAAAAGCCCCTGCAGCAGGTCGAGCTCGACTTCCTGCGCCAGCACCTCCGGGTTGTTGATGCATTCGCAGACGGGCGCGGTCAGACCGAATCCGAAGGGAATGAATTCGCCGGAGAGGCGCTTGATCACCTCGCCGACCGGGGTGTCGTAGATGGTGCGGCGCGGGTCGCGGCGGACGCCGACGCAGTGCAGCAGGTCGTTGCCGCCGATGCGCAGCGCCAGGATGCGGTCCTTGGCGATGTCGTCGTTCTGGAGGAGGTCACGCAGCTTGCCCATCTCCTTGGCGTTGAAGACTTCCTTCGTCTCCAGGGTGGGCATCAGCTTGAAGGGATCCTTCTCGGTGAGCATGGCCAGGTAACGGGGCATCGAGGCGGCCGTGATCTTCGGAAGGACGAAGCCGTCGACGTGCTGGATGCCGCGCATGCGCACGCACTTGCCGAGCACCTCGGGGTTGCGCACGCGGATGAAGCGCATCGGCTTTTCCGGACCGTCTTCGAAGAGCTTGAGCGCCTTGCCGAGGTTGTTGATCGCGAACTGCAGCTCGTCGACGCGGACGGCGTCCTCGAGGCAGAAGATGACGGAGCGCAGGAAGGGGTACTTCTGCCCGTTGGCGATGGCGACGATGTTTTCGACCGGCTGGGTGCAGGGCACGTACATGCTGGCGCCCAGGTGGATCTGCGAGCGGTTCTGATTCATTTGTGCGTTTCCTTTGATGTGGAGCGCATCGGCGTGCGCCCCGAAGTTAAGTTGAGAGAGGTAGGCGGCGAGTCTTTGTGATTCGCTCATGGCGCCGTTCCTACTCTCCGACCGACTTGATGATTACGGCAGCCCGGTACGGCATGTCCGGGATGCGCTCGACGATGACGTCCTTTTCTTCAGCCAGGCGCAGCAGATGTTGCACGTCCTCGGCGCCGCCATCCGCGACCAGGAGCCGGTCGGGAACGCGACGCAGCATCGCGCGAGTGGACTCGCCGATGCCCGGTTTGACGTGATTGCGCTCGGCGTCGTAGCGCGCCATCATGGCGGCGACGAAATCGGACGAGACCTGGTTCAGACTGCGGCGCTTGCCGGCAGTCCATTTCGTCTGCTTGGCGAAAGCCAGGGCGGTGATCACATGCGGTGTCAGCTCGTCGACGTAGAACCTGGAGAGGTCCTCGCCTTGCTTGGCACCGTAGAAAGCGCAGGCATGGAAGTCGCCTGGCTGGACATAGCGGTCGCTGAGCACGGTGCGACTGACCAGACCCGAGACGGTGGCATTCAGCACCGCATTCGGTATCAGGTAGTCTTCCGCAGTGGCGGCGACGGTTGCCGAGCCGGCCAGGTCAGCAAGGACCCAGAGCGAAGGGTCGATGCGCTTGCCGCGGCTCTGGTTGTAAGCCGTGACCGAGCTGAGCAGCTCGGCCGTAATCACGCCTTTGCCCGTCCACCCGTCGACGAACACGATGTCCGTGTCCTGGTGGTGCGAGCAAATGTAGTCGAGCGCCTGCCAATCGATTCCGCGGTCGCGGATGATGGAAACGCAGTAGTGCACGGACTTGCGCCCGAGCACATGGAGGGCTCTGTGAATGAGCACGCCGACGGGAGTTCCGGCCCGGGCGAGGCTCACCACCACCACTTCACGACCGGGGCGCACTGCCATGGTGGCCGCCAGGTCGGCGATGTGCTGCGCCATCTTGGGCGAGTTCATCTCCAAGGAGCGGTGGAAGAGGCGGAGGTAGTCAGCGGTGGGAGACTTTTCGTCGGAGAGCATCTCCGAGTAGTGGGTCCCCGCCTGGATCAGACGTTCCTTTTCGGCGACGTCGGTGGTGGCGATATCGACCACCTTCAGAAGGAAGGTGACGTCGCCTGGCTCGTAGCTGCCAGAGAATCTCATCATTTGCGTCCTCCAGAGATCAGGTCGATAAACGCGCGCGCGTTCTGCGTGCGGTTCGGCATGAAGATGTAGTCGCATTCCGCCATGAAAGGCGCATCGGTGAGGCTGTCGCCCATGCCGATCGTGACTGCGCCCTTGGGCACGATGTTGTCGATGAACCAGCGGGCTGCCTTTTCCTTGCCGATGTGCGGCGGGTAGACAGCCAGGAAGTTGCCGTTCAGGTGCACGGTGTAGTCGGCAGGCGCTGCGCTCAGGACGACCTTGTGCAGAGCGGCCAGCTCATCGAGATTGCGCTGGTTGTGCTTCACCGAAAGGAACATGTCGATGCCGTAGTCCGAGAGCACAGTGGCCCGCACGTCGATGCCGGCAGCTTGCGCCTCGGTCTGCACCATCTGGAGCAGTCCGGCGAGCACCGGCTTGGCGGCGGCGGCGGGAGCCTCGACGAAATGGCGCCACTTGACCAACGGCTGCCCGTTGGCACCGAGTACGGTGCCGCCGAAGGCAGTGATGGCGTAGCGACGAAAGGGCAGGCGGAAACGCCGCATGGCATCAGTGGAGCGCGCCGTGGTCGGAACCACCTCGCAGCCGGCCTGGAACCAGTCGAGCATCACCTTCTGCTTGGGCGTGAGGAAGCCGCACACCTCGCCCTTGTTGTCCCATGCGATCGGCTTGGCGCCGGGCACGTCGGACTTGCGGCCGGTGGCGATGAGGTTGTCATCGACATCCGCCAGAAGAAAGATTTGACGATTGGACTTTTTCATAGATACATCTCCACAGTCTCGGCGCCGAGCGCACGCACGAGCGCACCGTCCACGGAGCCCTGTGGCGTCTCGTGGCAGATGACCACCCGGTCGTAGTCTTCGCGGCGCGCGTTGTAGATGAAATTGACAATCCCGTCGCCGTAATTGTCCGTGTGCTCGACACGGCAACCGATGGCCAGTTCGGGATTGACCATGATCGGCGAGCGAGTCGTCGACTGGTACAGGACGTTGAAGCCGGAGCGCTCCAGCGCTTCGGCAAGCAGGAACGGCGGGTAGGCGAATTCGCCCGTACCCAGGACGAGGATCTTCTCGCCGTGCTGACCATGCGCGCAGATGTTCGAGGGCGGGCAGGCGACCTTCGTGACCGCGTCGGCGATGCAGCGCATGGCCGCCTCGTCGACGTTGTAGAAGTCCGCCGGCAGCCCGAGCCTGCCGAAATTGCTCGGCAGCATCTCGTCACGCGCCGCGTTCGAACCAGTCACCTTCGGCATCTCGACGAGCTTGAGCGTCGGCGACGGGGTGAACTGGTACTCGCCATGCAGGATGGCGATGGTCGACGCCGGAACCGGCATCGCCGCCAGTGTCTCCTCGGTGCGCTTGGGACCGCGCCAGTCGGTGATCACGCCCGTGACCACGTGCTGAACGCGCGGCATGATCGAGGTCATGTTCTTGACCAGATTGACGAAGGTCTTGCCGGTCGACGCCTCGTCATCGATGAGCACCAGCGACCGGGCGCCGTAGAACATCGCCTTCAGCGCTTCATCCTGCGGCTCGTAGATGATGTGGTCGGCGGCGTGGGAATGCTCTTCCAGGAACTCGATCGCCACCGGCTTGTCCAGGCGGTAGCGCGTCGACTGTGTGAACATCACGTCCCGGCGACCGGTCAGCCGGACGTATTCGTCGAAGACACCGTTGCCCAGGCAGATGGCAGTCTCTGCCATGCCGATGACGACGACCGGACCGGGCAGGTCGGCCGGGATCTGCGCAGCCAGGCGGGTATGGACTTCGCGCACCTTGGAAGGGCGCACGGGAATGTGCTTGCCCAGGACCTTGGAGACGAAGAGAAATCCGCGCTTGGGATTCTGGCGCGCCGCGAAACCGCAGATTTCCTGCAGGGGCATCACGGTGCCGAAGACCTTGATGTCGAGGCGCCCGGTGGGCAGGTCGACACTGTGAGACTCGAGGACCGGCACGAGCGGTCGGGTAGAGCCGGAGCCCAGCGTGGTGTGGCGTCCGGGATCCGTTACATGAGTGGCTTTGAACATTTAGCTATCTCCTATAAGTTGCGCTTCTGGCGCTGTTTGGCGTTGAAAGCACAGCGAGAAAAGCCGGCAGGTCGGCTCGACGTGAGCCTTCCAACGGCTTTTCCGCAGGATTTGGAACTACACGGACGCCGCACTGGCGCCGCGGTGACGAGTTGGTTTTCTAACTACACGTCGCTGCAAGCGGCGCTTCCGGCGACTAAATTCGTGAACTGAACTGAACCGGTCTCTTTAGCCGGCGTTGCGGGCGGCGCGGCGAGCGCGGAACCACTGCGTGTTCTCGCGTTCGCGCCGGCGCAGCTCGGGTTCCAGCCAGGTGATGTAGGGCATCAGCACCTTCCAGGCGAAGAGGAAGATGGGAATGACCATGCACGCCGTGGCGGTGATGATCATCACCCAGGGGTTGATGTCCGCGGATTTCATGGCCTCTGCGACCGGCTTTGCCAGCCCGAAGATGCCGAAGAGCTCCACAGCCAGGATGCTGCCGATCAGGAGGAAACCGTGCATCAGCCCGAAGCTGATGTTCTTCAGAACTTTCATGGTGGTGTTCTTTCGAGTTTGTGTTCAGGCAAGAGTGTTGTCGTTCAGGCAGAGCGCTCTGGGCTCCGGACGTTTCTTCTTGGCTCTTACTGAAAAACTACACGCGATCTTTGGTGCAGTCGTGCATCTCTAAACGCCCGACTGTACTAAACATGGCGCGCTACTCTGTGGGCTTCTTTCATGAGCCTTCCTTGACATCGCGCGGCAAAAAAAATTGTCGGGCGATTGAAAAAAAACGCGCTGATCGCGCGCGTTGCCACACGCGAAAAAAAAATCGCGCGCCCGACGTTCTTCACCGGCGCAAGAGCGCGGACGGCGCCCAGAGTAGGCGCCGTCCGGCTTGCGTGAACTTGCGCTAGCAGCAGAACTTGCTCTTAGCGGCGGCGGTTGCTGCCGCTGAAGAGCAGGAAGATGATGATGAGCAGAAGCAGGAAGCCTGCGCCACTGATCTTTTGCATGTGGAAGTCTCCTCCGGACTTTGCCCGGTTTATTGAAAGTCTCTTGTTTGCGAACGCACAGGCATGCTGCATTGCTGCAGCATGCCTTCGATTGTTCGAGGAGGGCTCAGGCCACCTTAGTGGTTGCCGTTGCTCTCTTTCTTCTTGAACAGCCCGGCGATCAGCCCGAACAGAGCCGTGACCGGCTTGATGAGCGAATCGACCAGCTCGGCGATGTTGGCCATCACCTGACCCAGCCACAGGAAGACCGGCCCCAGGGCGCGCTGCAGGAAGGTCACCTTGTCATAGATCATGCCGAAGGCGATGATGCCCATGATGCAGGCGAACTTCTGCATGCCGTGCAGCTCGAAGTGGAAGAAGTACTCGGTGACCAGGATCACGCCGATGAAGCCGACGAGAACGTAGGCGATCTTGGCGAGGATGGGGAACTTGTCCAGCAGCTTGATGAAGGCGCCGGCCACGAACCGCATCGCCAGGATGCCGATGAAGACGCCGAGCACGACCACCCACATCTTGGGCGAGAGAGCGACCGCGGCGATCACGTTGTCGATGGAGAAGGCCAGGTCCGCGAGTTCCACTGCGACGACGGTTCCCCAGAAGCCGGCAGCCTTGGCCTGGTGCGCATCGCCTTCACCTTCCTCGCCCACACCGAGGTGCGAGCACATCAGATAGATGAGGTAGCCGCCGCCGACCAGACGGATCCACGGGTTGGCGATCAGGAAGCCGACGAAGAGGAGTGCCACGCCGCGCAGGACGTAGGCGCCGATCAGACCGGCCTTCAGAGCCAGGCTCTGCTGCTTCTCGGGAAGATGCTTGACCATGGCGGCCAAGACGAGGGCGTTGTCGACGCTGAGCAGACCTTCCAGGATGACCAGAGAGAGAATGATCGGCCCGGCGGCAATCAGTTCCGCCATCGACGGAACGTGAGACAGGAAGCTTTCCATTGACTTTATCTCCTTACGGGTTCGCAGTTGCGAACGTTTGCCGCGCGGCAACCGCACTGTCGGCGGGTGCGTTGCGGCGGTTGATGAAAGGACATGGGCGAAGGTGCTTGTGACGGCGTCCAACACCCATCTCGGGAGGTGTGGTCTATCGCTAGAGCCACGCAGCGGCGCAGTCCAGGACGAGGACTTTGCCGCGCAAACGCCTGCGGACACTCCGGCTATGCCGGTGCAATCGGTCCGTCGGTCGGTTTGGGTTGCACCACATTCAGTGGCATGATGCAGCCCAAGCCGAACGAAGAAGAAGAAACGGTGCCCGCCGAAGCGAGCACCGTTTCTCCCGAACTATCATTTTTGACCGTGAGCGATGAGCTCGCTCAAACGCGTTTCATAGGAGAGGATCATGTCCTCAGCCTTCTGAAGGTCGCCTGCTTCCAGCGCCTCCTCTGCTTTCTGAGCGAATGCGGAGAGCGCTTTGCCAGGTGTGATCGCGTTGGTGGCAGCGCGTGCCTGCGCGTCGGTCAGACGCTGGCGCAGCGATTCCTTTGTAGGCGGCACTGCCGGAGCAGGTGTCGCCGGAATCGGCTGCGGTGCAGCTTCGGTGACCGGCTCGGCATGTGGCTTTGCGGCCAATTCAGCCTGCCGGGTTTCGTAGGAGTGCACCATCCTTTCGGCACCTTCCAGGTCATCCGTTCCGATAAGCTCTTCAGCTTTCTCGGCGAATTTACCCAGTGCCTTGTCTTCACCGTGACCGGCTGCCACAGCTTTCGCTCGCGCTTGCGTGAGCCGGTCCTTGAGGGCGGTCTTGGGGTCGACGGCCGGGGCGGCGGGCGTGGAAGCCTCCTCCTTGGTGGCCTTGTCCTTCGGAGGATGGACTTTGAACTCTCCCAGCTTCACCTCGTAGGAGTTGACGAAACCCTCGGCGGCGTCAAGTTTGCCATTGTGAATGGCATCCTCGGCAGCCTTGGCGAAATTCACCAACGACTTCTGATTGGCAAAACCGAGCGCTTCCGCTTCTTCCTTCGCCTTGTCCAGCCGGCGCTGCAAGCGGACATCAGCGGGCGCTTGTTCCCAGGCAACGATGAGACCGGCCAGGCGAGTCTCGTAGCTGGTCACCGCCATCTCGGCAGCGCTCAAGTCGAGCTTGTCGCCTGCAGCCTCCTCGAACTTCCTCTGGAATGCGTCCAGCGCCTTGTCGCTGTTCAACCCTTTGTCAGCGTTATCGAGACGCTTCTTGCGGGCTGCTTCCATGCGCGTCTTGAGTGCTTCGGCTTTCTGAAGGAGTGCCTCCATATCGCGCGCCGTCTGCTTGTACAGATCCTCAAGCCGCTGTGCCTCCCGATTCCAGCTGTCCAGACCGCGCTCTACGTCCGCGAATTTCTTGGCGGCAAGCGCAGTATTGATGGTCTCCAGCTGGTCGACCAGTTCTTTGGTCTTGGGAGGTTGTTCGAGGGTGACGCCCTTCAGCGCCTCGTCCACTTTCTTTTGAGCGTCCAGCGCTTGCACGCGGAAGCCACGCACCTGCTCGAGTCGAGCGTAGGCGCGTTTGACGTCCTCGCCGATGGACTCGCGATCGTGTTCCATCTTCTGGATGACGATGCGGGCCTTCGTTATGTATCTGCCGATCTCCTCGTCGAATCCTTTCGGCTGAAGAGACAGCGGATTGCTCAGTCGGGTGCGGTCGAAGCTGCTGAGACGCGCCTCGATGTCGCTCAGCTCGGCAGGTTTCGGCTTGCCGACGCTGTTGACGCGAGCATCCAGCTGCTCTGCCTCTTCGCGCCGGCGCCTGGCCACTTCAGCCAGGTCGAGCCAGCGCTGTCGCAGATTGAGGAAGAATTTGTTGGCCTTGTCGTAGGCCGCCACCATGGTCTGCTTCAGGTCGTCAGGCGTGGTCGTCTGCTTTTGCGTGGCAGAGCCGAGCAGACCTCTCTCGTGAGCAGGAACGCTCACAAGCGACAGCTGAATCGATTGCCCATTCAAGAGCTCATCGATTTCATTGATGGCTTCCTGCCGTCCCGACCAGCGCGGCAAGTTGTCGCGCTTGCGCTGGGCTTCTTCGACGACGTCGCGAATCAGCTTCAGGTATTCCCAGAGCTTCTCGACGGTGGTGAACGCTTCGTGACACTTAGTGTCCGTTTCGCCTGTCAGCTGGTTGGCTTTGGCCGTCACGTATCCGCCGCCTGCCTCGAGAGAAGCGAGGTTGGCGTTGATGTTCGGCAAATCCACCTTCCAGCTGGCCAGCTTTTTATCAAGCATATCGAGAGTCATATTGTGTCCTCCAGATTTGCAAGTCCGCCCCTGGTGAGGCTAGACCGCGAGTAATTGGAATTACCAGCGGCTTCGCCTGCACCAGGGGCGGTGCAAGCCAGCCGGAGGCGTGCTCAGTTTCGAATCCTTCTACTTACGTTCGAAGGACCTTATTGGCGCGCCGACCGGCATTACGGTGTCCTCATTGCTGAGAACATCCGCATTCACCAGGTGGCGCTCAGAACAGGCGCGTGATGGCGGCAGCCAGGTCGCCCACGGTCTTGCCGTCGGCAGGCTCGCCCAGAGCGGCGAACTTCCATTCGCCGTTGTGACGGTACAGGCGCGCCATGATCATGGCGGTGTTCGGCGTCTTGGCCGACAGCTCGTAGCGGCACAGCTCGGCGCCGCCGGCACCGTTGCAGATGCGCACGAAGGCGTTCTGGACGGCGGTGAACTTCTGACCGCGGTAGCTCGTCACGGCGAAGACGATGTGCTGCACGTTGGCGGGGACCTTGTTCAGGTCGACCGAGATCACCTCGTCGTCGCCGGCGCCGGCGCCCGTCAAATTGTCACCGCTGTGCTGGACGGAGCCGCACTTCGACTTGAGCTGGCGGAACCAGACGGTGTCGAGCTGGTTCTTCTGGGCGTCGTACAGCGCGCAGGACGCGTCGAGGTCGATCGTCTCCGAGCCGGTGTCCCAGCCGAGACCCATCTTGATGACGGCGAGAGCGTTGCCGCCGTTGAGATCCTTCGAGAGCGAAACCTTCTGACCTTTGGCAAGTTTGACAGCCATGTTGAATTCTCCTTGCGCCTTGTAGGGCGAATTTTGTTTGGTGAAAGGACTGCCGCACGATGCGGCAGTCCTTGTCGATGGACGAGAGAGGCAGAGCGTGATGCTAGCGCCTGGGCGCCGGCATCATTACTCGACGGCGATGCCGTAGTTGCCGCAGAGCGCCGCCAGGCCGCCGTCGTAGCCCTGACCGACCGCGTTCATCTTCCACTCGCCGTTGTGGTTGTAGACCTCGGCGAAGATCATGGCGGTGTTGGTCGAGGCGTCCTCGGACAGGTCGAAGCGCGCCAGCTCGGTGCCGTCGGCTTCGTTGATGATGCGCACGAAGGCGTTGGTGATCTGGCCGAAGGACTGGCCGCGCTCGGCCGCTTCGTGGATGGTGACCGCGACCGCGATCTTCTTGATGTCGGCCGGGACCTTGGTCAGGTCGATGTCGATCACCTCGTCGTCGCCGTCGCCCTGGCCCGTGGTGTTGTCACCCTGGTGCACGACGGAGCCGCAGGCCGACTTCTTGTTGCCGTAGAAGACGAAGTCGCCCTCGCTGCGGGTCTTGCCGGCGTCGGTGAGCAGGAACGCCGAGGCGTCGGCGTCGAACGGCTTGCCGTCGGTGACGCGCGCGTCCCAGCCGAGGCCGACCTTGATGTTCTTCAGACCGGCGGCGCCGGCGGACTTCGTGAGGGAGACCTTCTCGCCCTTCTTCAGTGAAATAGCCATGGTGTTTTCTCCTTGAGCCCATCTAGGGCCGATTGAGTTGAATTGCGTCGAGACGCAGGGGCGAGCCCGGGATTGGGCTCGCCTCCTGCTGATGGAGAACGTGGGTCAGAAGACCCGAGACTGGCGGACGCCGGCGCTTAGCCGACGGCGATGCCGTAGTTGCCGCAGAGGGCCGCCAGACCGCCGTCGTAGCCCTGACCGACCGCGTTCATCTTCCACTCGCCGTTGTGGTTGTAGACCTCGGCGAAGATCATGGCGGTGTTGGTCGAGGCGTCCTCGGACAGGTCGAAGCGCGCCAGCTCGGTGCCGTCGGCCTCGTTGATGATGCGCACGAAGGCGTTGGTGATCTGGCCGAAGGACTGCCGACGCTCCTCGGCTTCGTGGATGGTGACGGCGATGGCGATCTTCTTGATGTCGGCCGGAACCTTGGTCAGGTCGATCTTGATCGTCTCGTCGTCACCATCGCCCTGACCCGTGGTGTTGTCGCCCAGGGACTCGACGGCGCCGCAGGCCGACTTCTTGTTGCCGTAGAAGACGAAGTCGCCCTCGTTGCGGGTCTTGCCGGTATCGGTGAGCAGGAACGCGGAGGCGTCGGCGTCGAACGGCTTGCCGTCGGTGACGCGGGCGTCCCAGCCGAGGCCGACCTTGATGTTCTTCAGGCCAGCGGGACCGGCGGACTTGGTGAGGGAAACCTTCTCGCCTTTCTTCAGGGAAACGGGCATGGTGTCTTTCTCCTTTGGTGCCTCGGCGATTGCGCCTGAGGCGGGTTTGGTGCGTTGAATGACGAGCCGAGCCGCAAGCACTCGCTGCAACTCGACAGGTGATATACGAGATGGAGGGAAGCCGAACTCTCGCAGAGCCGGCTTCCCTCTCAGGCAGACGCGGACTGGCAGCCGGGCTGCTTAGTCGTCGAGGGCCTTCTCGAGGATCTGCTTGGTGGTCAGACCGACGCACTCGTCGACGGTCAGGCAGTTGACGCAGTCGAAGGCGGCGCCCTTCTTCTCGAGACCGTTGTTGAGGTTCTCGAGGAAGCGGGTGGCGTTGGCGTCCTTGCCGGTCTGGATGAACGAGAAGCCGATCCTGTCGCGACCGTAGCCGGCGGCCTTCAGGCGCTTGGTGGCATCGATGATCACCTTCTCCAGGGCGGCCTGACCGCTGCTGGCAGACGGCTGACCGTCGGTGATGACGACGAAGATGCGCGGCTTGACGTTCGGGTTGGCCGGAACGGCCGGGATGTCCGGCGTGCCCTTGCTGAAGAAGCCGCCCTTGGTGCCCTTGACGCCGGGCTTGCCGAGCAGCTGGTCGAGGTAGTCGTCGACGCGCGCGCCGATGGCCAGAGCGTGGTCGGTGCCGTTGCCGTTGGCGCGGGCGGCCGCCAGGACCTTCTGCGCCTTGGCGTCGGTGGTGTTCTCGTTCAGGTCGTGCAGCGAAGTGTCGAAGCACCAGACGGTGATGCCGTCCGCGTCGACTTCGCCGGCTTCCTTGATGAGCAGGCTGATCGTCTTCTTGCTGTCGTCCAGACGCGAGAGACCGGTCGGCGTGTCGCGCTCGCCCATGGAGGCGGAGGTGTCGAGGCCGGCTTCGATGTCGTACTTGGAAAGGTCGCGCTTCTTGAGGCTGAGAGCCATATTGCAATCTCCTGTTTTTCGCTTGTAGCGATGGGTTAGAGCCGAGGCGTTCTGGATGATCCAGATGACGCCCCGGCCGAACGAACCGGCCGCGAGGAATTCGCTGCCGGCTATGGATGATCGATGTTCAGGCGCGCTTTGCGCACCTCAACCGTTGGGAAGCGGCTGTTACTCGGCGTCGACGCCGTAGCGCCCGCACAGAGCGAGCAGACCGCCGTCATAGCCCTGACCGATGGCGTCGAAGCGCCACTCGCCGTCCTTGCGGTAGACGGCGCCGAAGTCGAGGGCGGTGTTGGTCGAGGCTTCCTCCGAGATGTCGAAGCGGCAGAGCTCGGTGTTGTCCTCGGCGTTGACGACGCGGATGAAGGCGTTGGTCACCTGGCCGAAGGACTGACCGCGTTCCTTCGCCTCGTGGATGGTCACGGCGAAGACGATGCGCTGGACGTCGGCGCCGACCTTGGTGAGGTCGATTTTCAGCGACTCATCGTCGCCGTCGCCCTGACCGGTCAGGTTGTCGCCGGTGTGCTCGATGGAGCCGTCCTTGGTCTTGAGCTTGCCCTCGAACTTCTCCATTCCGTAGAACACGAAGTCCTGGTTCTGGTTGCGCACCTTGCCGTTGGCGCCCAGCACGAAAGCGGAGGCGTCCAGGTCGAAGGCCTTGCCGGATGTCGCGCGCGTGTCCCAGCCGAGACCGACGACGATCTGCTTGAGGCTGGGAGCTTGCTTGGTGAGAGAGATCTTCTCGCCCTTTTTCAGGGAAATCGGCATGTGTGTTTCTCCTTGGCGCTTTTAGCGCATTTGGTTTGCAGCGTGGGACGAGTGGTCTGTTCGTCCACGCGACTGTTGCACCAGAAGCGATGAGCTGCCGGTGCGACTGGAGACAAGCGCGAATGAACTGCGTTTCCTGACTCAAGTTGAGATAGCTGTCTCAGTTGAGTAAGACTTGCGAGCATCGCGCCGATTGCGTAGAACGCGAAAACCCCAACCCCTGATTTCGGTCAACTGCTTCGGATTTGAGTCAACGGTCTCGCCTCATTCCTTGCGGAATGGGTTGGCGGCGAAAGCGATGAGTTCAATAGGCGAAGTGGCTGGTTATTTCCGAAATCAAAGAGGCAAAAGAGGTACTTCCCGATTATGCAGAGCGGCGGACGGGAAAACCTCCTGGTCTGCTCCGCATATTGCGGTTCATATACATTTCCAGAGCTGAAATGTCAGACCTTTCTATGGTGCCGCACCCCTCTTGACTTCCGCGGTTTCGCCGGCTTGATTTCTGGGGGATCTGTGGCTGCAAAATGCCAGCTGCTGTGGCTTGCCGGGTAGTCAAGATGAGCGTCCTTACATATTGATTGCTACTCATAATCGGACCTTTCTCTCTGCTACCTAGCGCTGGTCTCGGCACTAGCCTGCAGAGTGCCTGCACTGTTTGAGTTCTATCTAATTGTTGAAAGCCTGATCTTAAGCGCGTCTAAGCGATGTCAAGCGGGATGGCGCTGCTCGCTCAAACACACCACCTGTGGTGCACGATATATGAGCGCCGGTTAAGTTTGCTGTGGGCAAAAAGTTGCGAAAAATTTCGGCATCGATCTCAACAAAACGTACCAGAAAATACACTTCGAGATAGGAGCCGAGCTAAGGCTAATAGCCCATTTCCAATCAGGGAAGAGTGGTTTGGAGCCACTTATTAACAGGCTTCTTCGCCCGTAAGTAGTACTGAAACAGATGAAGATCAGAAGGAGATAGTTATCTCAGCTTTCAAAAGATCAGATATAGATCTGATCGAGTTGTTTGTGAACCCAACGAGCTAGCTGGTCACCCGGCACTTTCGCCAGACTGCGCTAGTACTGATCTGTCGCTTTAATTTCCGACACAAAAGCGAACTGATGGTTTTTTGCATTCCCGCAATGGCTGTGCTGCACTCTGATTTCAGAATCGGAGCGAGGCTAGCGCAAGTTGATGCAAACCGCCTGTCGATGCGGATTGTAAGTCCGTGCTTAAACTTCCTCTTGGCAGCCCGGGCGTTCTTAACTCTATGAAGAATGTTTGTTGCTCTCTAGCTACATCATTTCCTTGTAAATGCCGACGCGTCTGGTTTTTGCCAAAATCGGCAAGGCGGGGTGGGCGGCTGTCTGTCACCATATTTGGTGCATATCCGAAGCTGAGCAGGTTTCGGTTTTTGAAGAACGTAAAGTACTTGTGGCGCGATTGGCGCAGGGACCAGTTTTTCTTTCGAATTTCATGATCAACTTCCAACCTGCATTCAGTCCGGTCCGAAAGCCGACTGCTGTGTGCTCAATGCGGCATTGCGTCTGTGTCTGAAGAATATTTCGTTTGCCGAAGGCTCTGCGTTTTCGACAATGTAAGGTCCTTACCTCTTTTACCTCATTAGAAGACCCGCCTCTCCGCTACAGCGCGAAAACAATCGTCAGATCAGTCGCTTTTCACTCTTCGAAGAGAGTCGATGCAGATTTGCTCTGCATAAGAGGTACGGTCACCCATTTGCTTCACGGAAGTTATCGAGGACAGCGTGTCCTTTGAACTTCGTCATTACTTCACTCAAGGTGAAAGCAGATTATGAAAACACAGACAAACGCCACCACCTCCACCGACCCATTCCGCTCCCTTGTCGAGTCGGAATTCTCCAAGCTGCTCAATCGCTTGAGCCGCCGCCTTCTCATCGTCGGGGATTTCGGCAAGGACCTGGACGATGAAGATACTGTCCTTTTCCTCACCGGTGAGCAGCGGCATCGTCGCCAGACGCAGCTGGAATTTTTCAGCACACCCGGCTCACGTAAGCAGGATTTGTTCGAGCTCAAGGCTGTGATCGCCAATCTGCCTCCGCCGGTCAAGCGCGCCCAGCTCGCCAAAGGAACGCTCAAGCTGCTCGGACAGCCCAATGTTCCGGTCGGCATCGGCACGGACTGCAGGAATAGCCCGGATGGTCATGACCATGAGTTCGCCAAAGTCACTTACATGGCCGACGAATCCGAGTTGGAGGACGGTCGCGAGCTCTTGGTCCGTACCTTGAAAGACGCCGAGGACGGGAGCATCACGCTGGTGCTCATCTCCGGCATGACCGACATCGCGGCCATTTTGCGCGAGCATTCCGACCTGGTCAAAGCCAAGGTGGAATCCGTTGCCATCATGGGCGGCGTCGAGGTCGAGAAAGGCACCAACAAAGTAGTCATCGACAAGGATGGCTTCATGGTGCCGGACTCCGCCGCCAACAACAAGTTCGACATGGAGTCGGCGATCTACACGTATCGCCGCCTGCAGGAGCTGAACATTCCGCTCGTGATTCTCACTCGCGCTGCCGCTTACGCGTGCAAGGTGCCGCGTTCCTTCTATGACGAACTGGCAGCTACCGGTCACCCGGTCGGCATCAAGCTGCGTGACTCCCAGCAGGGCTCGATCGAGGCCCTCTGGCAGAAAGTGAACCTGCCGGTAGGCCATGAAGGCCGCGCCAAGATGCCGGAACGTCTCAACCGTGAATGGTTCTGCGACACTTTCTGCGCCGGCAAGGGCAAGGACCGCACCGGCGAGGACAGCATCTGGGACCTCATCCAGTCGTTCAACCTCTACGACCCGATGACTCTCATTGCCGCCGTTCCTGAACTTCGCGAGCGCTTCTACGACCCGACGGTCGTGAAGGTCGGCGAGACCGAGCACCTGATCATCGGCGTCTGCGATGCCGTCCCCGGTGTGAAGGACCCCGAGGCGCTGGCGGACTATATGCTCAAGCGCTGCCTCCTGTCGCTCACGATGAGCTTGGACGAACTGCCGCGCGTGTACCGCGACGAAAAGCTGGTCGGACGCGAGGAGCAGCCTGCGTGCCCCCCTCCGAAGAGCGAAGCGACTGCTGCCGGCGACACCGATAAGTCGTAGAAATCGACTATTTGTGTCGCCTCTGGAGCCGGGTGCAAAAAGCACTCGGCTCTTTCGGGAGTCGAATAAACTCCCTTCGCATCTGAATTCATGAGAAGGAAAAGAATATGGGTGCACTGATGTTTTGCGTCTTCTACTGCCTGGGCATGTTCCTGCTCACGGCAGTGGTGGGCATCAACTACACAACGGCTGCCGGTGTCGTCGCCTGTTTTCTGGTGACGAGTGCAGCTTTAGGAGCCACGGACTTGGCTCTCTACCTGGTTCGCGGTCCTTTCAGCCGCTTCTTTCAAGCGCTGCTGCGTGCGCGCGAGCTGGGAGCGTTGCTCATGCTGCTGTTTCTCTTTGCAGTGATTGGCAGCATCACGGGTGGAGTCATCTGGGGCTGGGCTAGCCTCGCCCCTCAGGCGTTCGACTCGAATCCAATGGCCGTCGGTGAAGCGTTTCGGCTGGGTTTCTCAGCAGCTCTTCTCATCGGCTTTCTCGCTTTCATAGGATTCCCCAACCGGTTCTCCGAACTGGCCAAATTGGCAGAGCGCTACAGCCCCCGGCAGTAGGCTTAGTCGATTCGGTATCAGACCCGGCTGGCAGCCCATTTTGCTCAGCCGTCTTTCAGTTTCCGTTGCATGCTGTCGCATGCGACCGACAAGACTTCGTCGCCCACCGGCTGGTCGGGAGCGACACAACCCGCCTCTTACGAGGCACAAGGAGCACACAATGCAAGTCAAGAACGCTTTCGGACTGGAAATCATCGTCGACGGACGCGCCCTTCCCCTCATTCAGCAGGGCGGTAAGACCTATGTCGCCGCTCCCTGGGACAAGGACTTCCAGCTGCGTCTCAACGTCCCTTACGACGGCGGCCGCTATCTGGCGGTCACCTCGGTGGACGGTCTGGACATCATGACCGGCAAGACTGCGTCCAAGGATGCAGGCGGCTATGTGGTCACGCCGGCTTTCTCCGCCGCCGCCAACGACATTCCCGGTTTCCGCCTCAACAACAGCGAGGTGGCCGCGTTCCACTTCGGCGACCGCCGGGACAGCTACGCGGCTCAGCTCGACAAGCCGGCCAATGTCGGCGTGATCGCGGTCGTCTTCTACGAGGAAGATCGTCCGCGCCGGCACGTGCTCTCGATGAGCCCGCGCAGCGGCTGCCTGGGCGGCGGTCTGGAAGGCAACACCCGCGGCGGCACTTTCGGTCCCGCCACCAGGGGTAGTGTCGGTCACGACATGGGCACCGAGTTCGGCCAGCGCACCGAGCACAAGGTGACGACGACCCAGTTCCGGCGCGGCCGTGAAGTGGCGCGTTTCGTCATCGAGTACGCGTCGCGCGAAAGCCTTGTCCAGGCGGGCATCATTCGGTCCGCTCCTCTCGGCGAGGTCGACCCGTTTCCGGCCGACAACGAGCCCGGCTGCAAGCCTCCGAAGGGCTGGCGCGGTTAAGGCGCACAAGTCCTGCAGGGTTTGATTGCCCGTATTTGATCAAATCCTAGCTCTACGGGAAGTCGGTGTAACAGCCGACTTCCTTCTTTTTAGTGTTTATACTATAAGTAGTAATAGAGTACGTGCTGGTACGATTTCCTGCCTTGCGGTTTTGTCATCACAAAGACTTCACGCTCATTGCGCTATAAATTCTCTGACCAAGTTTTGCGACTTGACCCCCTCTCTTCGAACCCCTTTCCGTTTCCCTTCTCAGGAGAAACAGCATCGTGACTATCGTTTCTACAAGCCAGACAATTGCATTTACTAAAACCGAATATCCGCCCGTTTTCGATGGCTCACAGACCATAAGACCAAAACCAAGAAAAGTTTCCGTCAAAACGGTCGAGTATGAAATTCAAAATTTGGAATTCTCGCCGCCGCCTACCGGATCTCAAACTCTCAGAGATTTGCTGGAAGCCGGTGGTCATTGTGCCGATCAGGACACAATGCATGTAAATACGTTTGAGCGGCTCATGCATTCCACCCATCACAAATTGCTCGTGTTGGAGGAACCGGCAGTCCAAGCCAGCCCACAAATAAGTCTTCGCTGCCGCTCTTTTCTTTCTGTCGAACACGCCAGTTTGGTCCGTGCAGATTTTCAACGGTCTCTTCAAGCCGATCAAGCGCTCTTGTCTCTGCAGGGGCTGTTCGACTTTTGGAACAAATTCGTCATCAAAATTGAAAATCGTTTGACTGTCGACCTTTTGCGCCGCAAGTCCAAGCTCAGCTATCAGTCGTGTTGATGCTGCGGGCATAAGAACGCTGCTAATTCGGCTCCTCTGCGCGCACATCTGTTGTGAGTGCAGAGGCAGCTATGCAGGCAATCGTCACGGTCAAGTCACGTTGATTTAGTTATATAGAATGAGTGCTTCCTAACATTTTCAGTTTGATTTCTTTGCTTTTCTTTTCCGGAGAAAGACATGCTGCCTTCTGTAAATCAAATTCAGACAGTACCGGTCTGTGAGCCGGAGCAAGACCTCGACGAAACGGCTTTGTCCGCGCTGTTCGAGAAAGCGCGCCGGCAAGAATCTCCTTCTGCTGTTGAGCTTCAGTGCACAACCAATTGTTCTGACTGGCTAATCGAGCTGGCCGGCCACTCAGCCGCTCCCTCTGCTGACGAAGCTTTCCAGAGAACATACACCCTGGCTGACCTAGACTATGAGTTTTTCGGATTGGAGCCGGCAGTCGAGTTGCCGTCCTTTGAGCAGCTCCTGCAGACTGCTTCTTACAGAATATTGGAAGCCCGCCTTTCGGCGCAGTCAGCCAGAGCAGATCTGTCTGCAGAGAATAAACGCAGCCCCGGAGTTGGTTTTGAAAAATTGAGAAATTTGGACACAGCTCTATTGGAAGCGCGCGGCGCTGACGTCGTGCAGAATGTCTGGAATCGAATTGTTCAACGAAAAGATGCTGCATCCATGCTTGCTGCGATGCGGCGCCGTCTCCGGTTTCGCTGAATATAGGTCTGAACCTTTTCGGTCCGAAGATTTTTCCTTGTTTGTGTTTTTACTAGCGCATGTCGTAGTTTTTCTGCAAAAAGCAAGAAGGACGCGTCGAGTCATCAATGCGTCCCCTTGCGATGTCGTGATGATTATTTCTTGCCTCGACCGTTGCGGTCTTTGGTTTTTGCTTTGGGCTTGGCGCTGGCTTTTGCCTTGCCGTTGGCTTCGCCAGGCAGTGCGACGGAGAGCAGCTGCCGGAGCTGTTCGAGGCGCGACTCCTCGGTGCCGTACGCCTCTTCGTAATCAGCCATCGAGAGGCGGATCACCTCATGAGCTTCCTTGCGTCCGTAGACGGCGGCGATGTCGACGACAGGTTTTTCGCCTCCCTTCATGGGCGGCCGCTTGTAGCTGAGGAAGTAATGCTCGAGTCTTTCGATGACGCCGGGCGGCACTTCGGAGATGTCCTGAATGCCACCATATGCGATGTCGTTCTCCAGGACGGCGATGATCTTGTCATCGGCTTCTCCGTGATCGATCATGCGCAGTCCGCCAATCGGACGAACGTTCACGAAGAGGTCGCCGTGAGCGAAGTCTTTCTCCGTCAGAACGCAGATATCGAGAGGGTCGCCGTCACCCTTGATCTTGCTGCGTTTGGTCTTCTTGCCGGCGAAATCGCCGATGCGCTGACCGCAGTAGGTCTGGGGGACAAAGCCGTAGAGAGTCGGGCACATCGAGGAGAAGCGCTGCGGCCTGTCCACATGCAGATGCCCGGTTTTCTTATCCAGCTCGAGCTTGACGGCGCCGGTGGGAACGATTTCGATATACGAGAAAACCACATCGGGCGCGTTTTCACCAGGTGAAACACCGTGCCATGGATGGGTTTTGAAGAGAGTGGAGAGCAGTTTCTTGAACTCGCTCGTGACTTTTGTGCTCATATTGTCTCCAGACTTTCAGCTCAGAGGCTGTTGCTTATATCCCGGTAGATTCAGTTCGTGACAGTCTAACCGACCGGCACGGAAATTTGAGAATTGCCATCAACGTGGCAGCAAGAACAGTTCGGGCCCTGAGGAGCCCGAACTGCTCATTGAAGTGAGTATTGAGGCTAGTGCTGCCCGCACGGGGCAAGAGCGCAAGCCGCTCAGAACGCGCTTTCGGACACTTCCGGTCCGGTGTACTGCGACAGCGGACGGAAGAGCTTGTTGTCGCGCAGCTGCTCGATGATATGTTCGCCCCAGCCGATGATACGGCTGGTGCAGAAGGTCGAGGAGTAGAGGGTGCGGGGAATGCCGCAGTGCTCCAGGGCGACAGCCGTCCAGAACTCCACGTTCACACGCAGAGCGCGGGCGGGCTTGCCAGTGGAGAGTGCCTTGGCTTCAGCCTTGGCTTTGAGAGCGGCGAGGATTTCCTCCTCCACTTTGAGAGCCAGGGCAATGCGCGGCCCGTTCTGCTTCTGCGCCACACCGCGCAAGCAGAGAGAACGCGGGTCGTCGGTGCGGTAGACGCGGTGACCGAAGCCCATGATGCGCCGCCCACTGGACAGCTCTGACTGGACCCAGGAAGCTGCGTTCTCGGGCGTGCCGATCGAATCGAGCATATCGAGAACAGGACCGGGCGCACCGCCGTGCAGAGGTCCGGAAAGAGTGCCGACGGCAGCCGTGATGGCCGCGCCGACGTCGGCGCCGGTAGACGCAGTGACGCGACCGGAGAACGTCGAGGCGTTCAGCCCGTGGTCGATGGTCAGGATGAGGTATGTCTCGACCGCGCGCAGGTCGGCTGCGGACGGGCGTTTGCCGGTGACGCCCCAGAGGTAGCGTTCGGCGTAGCCCTTGTTCTTTGTCTTGCGGACAGGAGCCTTGCCGGTGTGGAGGATTTCGACGATGGAGGGCGCCAGGGACTGCAACTGCAGCACTTCCTGTTCCACCTCGGCGACCTCACGGTTCAGCCAGGGCTTGAAGCCGCGATGGCAGGCGATGGCGGAGATGGCGGTGCGGAAAGCCGACAGAGGCTCCGTACCGCGGGCTCGCTTCACCAGGTTGACCTCGGCGCGCGAAAGCTTACCGAGAGTCTCGACCTTGGTGCGAAAAGCCGTCAATTCTTCGGCGGTGGGCAGGCGTCCTTCGTGCAGAAGGAACCACACTTCCTCGACCGTTTTGGTCTCGGCAAGCTTGACGGCATTGTGCCCTGCGAAGATGAGACGCCCGGCCGAACCATCAACGTGGCTCAAGCGAGTTGCGCAGGCGATGACACCTTCCAGTCCAGCAGAAAAGGTAGTCGATGGGGTGTTCATAATTTTGCTCCTTGGAGTTTCTCTTCGAGAAACAACTTGCAAGGTGAGCGCTGAAAAGAGCTCTCCAGGCAAGACCTGATAAATCGCTCGCACGGGTCGCTGCCGTACATTCCGCTCAAACCCAGGCTGCGTGAGCAGTCTTGTCAAGTTCGGGGAGAGGAAACTGGGTATGTTGCGGCGGGATATGAGCGGGCGATGGGCGGAAAAGAAACATCTTTGGCTAGCACAGTCGCTTTTGTGCATTCAAGTAAGCCTGTCTAAAACCGCTAACACTCAGCTTTTACTACGTTAATCAAAAAAGGAGGTTCTCAAGATAGAAGCTGCATGCTCTCTGTAAATACACAATCTTGAGTTTCTCCTTGATGCCAAGGTGGCGGAACTGCGCGGTTGATTGTGCTGCTTTCGAAAGTTCGAGAGTCCCATTTCTTCACTTCCTTCCGGCCTCCTCTCAAACGTGTTGCGAAATTGCCCTGGTAAATATATGACGTTTACTATGCAAATTAGTAAAGACTGCAAAAATGGAAAACAGCGAAAATTGCCGCCAGGGCAAATTCGCTGTTTTCCTCACGGTCAGGTATGGCGCTCAAGCGGTGCGGCTGAGTACTCCTACCTGTCCATGATCAGCCGAGCGCTAGCTCGGTTGTGCGCACCGCAGGCCGGCGGTCAGTCGGGCATCGTTCGCCAGAGCAATCAGAGCCGCATGAGCGACAGCCGCTTCGCCAAGTACGCCAGCCTTCTTGAGTTGTCCGGCAATCTTCGAGATTCCCTTGAGCTTGAAGACGGCAGCCAGCTTGATGGCGGCGGCGTCCAGGGCGGGGTCTTTGCCGACGCGCTCTTGCACCTCGGCGATGTAGCTCGGGCGCGCCTTGAGAGCGGCTGCCACGTCGAAGCTGTAACGCGACGGATAGAAAGGACCGGTCGACTTGGCCCCTTCGGCAGGCGCAAGCAGCCTGAGCGCCGGCGCCAGCTCGGCACTGCGGCTCAGGGCGCTGAGGATGTTGTCGCAGAGCGCGAAGTCGCGGTAGCTGCTGGCGTCGTGCCCGAGCAATTCCTTGACGGTCTTCAGGTCGGCCGTTTTGACGCGAACCAGGTGTCCGAAGGCGCGGATGGAGAGGCGGTCATTCGGGCGGGTTTCGGTGTACCCGGCCTCGCTGAGGTTCTCCAGATAGGACTCGCCGTAGAATTCGAGCAGGTCGCCTTCGGAATCGTCGCCGTAGCTTTCTTTCATCTCCTGGGCGATCGCTTCGATGGCGGCAAGAATCGGCAGCTTCTGTGCTGCAAGAGCGGTGTTTTGACGCTTGGTCATGAATTTCCCTTGTTTCTTGTGGACAACTATCGCCCGGCGTCAGAGGCAATTGCACAATTGCTTGTACCGGGATGCGTAATGCTTCTCTGTGGGATATCGAACTGCTATGCGCTGATGCGTTCTGCTGCCCGGCTTTCTTCCTGCGAGTTGCCTCACGGGGTTCGATAGCGGAATTGAAGCGCAAAAGGCTGGAAGCAGCTAAATTCGTTGGAGAAGCGACGAGAAAGAATACGAGCAGCCTAACCAATCGGTCCGGGGGTCTTCCTCAGTTGTCACTAAATACCAACCAATCTTTAGTGGCAGGAGCCGCGGCTATGGTTGCGCACCTCGCGCGAGGTATTCGGAAAGCCAGTGTTTTCGTCCAATTGTCTGAAACTGACTTAAGTCGTACTTGATGCCGTCCGATACTAACGCCAGTAGTAGTAAGTTTTCAAAAACAAAGTCCTATAGATGCGCGGGATGGGAACGCAGTCCCCACCCCGCTGTCGTGTAAGGCGTCTAATCAGACCGGCATCAGCAACAGCCAGGCTACCCAGAAGAGCGCCACGCTGATGAGAACAGGAACAGCCGACGCACCCGCCATGAGGCTGAGGAGAATGCCGATGGCTAGACCGGCACCGCTGGCAGTGAGCAGATTCGTTTTGATCACGTAGTTCTGCCTGAGCTGCGGGCGAAACTCATAGGTCATTACCAGCCAAACGGATTCGAAAACTACCGCAGCGGCAACGACAGGCAAGAAGTAGACGCCCATGAACCAGCAGGCGATCAGTCCTGATGAAAGACCGACAAAGCCGGCTTCCACCAGGTGCGACTCCCGGCAGCGCATTTGCAGTTCTTCGGTGAACTGGCGATGGGCGCGATGGGAGACGAACTGTGACTGAGGAGGCACCTGGAAAAGATGCTTTCCCAGGTAGGAGAAGAACACCACCTCCGCGACGAAGGCGATGCCAATCCAAAGGACCATTTCCATTTACGGAAATCCTCTCGTTTATGTTGTTGGCGCAGTCTTTTCAAAGAGATCTGCGCATGGGAGCCGCCGACAACAGGTCGGCGAGTGGCGAAGTTGTTGTTGGGAAAACGGCTACGCACTGCGAATCCGCGAGTGCGTAGCCGTCCTTGGATGGTTGGCGAGCTAGGCTCGCGTGCCAGCAGTGGCTTCGATCTGGTTGACCAGGAAGTTGCGCGCCGACGTGCGAATGCGCTCGAAATTGGACTTGGCGGTGCTGAGCGCCAGGTTGCGAGCGTGTTCGGGATGTTCGGCCGCATAGCGATGCACGACATCGCGCCCGAAAGTGCCGTAGGCGTTGCGCAGCGAGCGCACGTAGGCAGCCCATTCATTGACCATGGTGGTGTTCATGAACTGGTCGGCCGCGATCGTGGCGTCGAGCGGCGCAACGGCGGCCTCGAAGTCGCCTTCCGCCGAATTCCCTGCCACGGCGCCCTGGAACCAGTTGAACAGGTCCGAGGCATTGGCCAGGAGAAGAACGTGCGAATCGGCGAGATTGACCACCTTGGCGGTCTTTTGGGAAGTTGCGGTCATTTATCCATCCTTCTTGAAGGTTCTTTGGTTGCTGGATTTGACCGGTTTGTCGCCGACAGTGTACGGGGACGCTGTCGACTGCAAAACGGTCATTTCGGAGGATGCACCTAATGTGCTGCGTTTGCTGAGATCAGGCTGGAGAGCTGCACCGCCTGTAGTGGCGCGACTCTCCTGGGTTTTGCTCAGTGCCTTTCGATAAGGCGCGCCAGAATTTCCGGCAGAGCGTTGTCGGCGCCTTTGGTGTGCACCTCTCTGAACGACCAGTGAAGGTTGCCGGCCGGCGTCACGTTCACCCAGATCGTTTTCACTCCTGAGTAGAAGCGCTTCTTTATGTCGACGATGCTCTTGGCTGGTTGAACCTCGAGCGTCGTTCCCACGACGATAAGTGCGCCGCACTCTTTCATGAGCTTCTTCGCGGCTGCCACGTTGTCTTTGTTGACGATCTCGCCAAAGAGCACCACATCGGGCCGCAGATTGTGCCCGCACAAAGTGCAGACCGGCACTGCATTCTCATGCGGGTCGCTGTCGGCGAATGGAAGAAGCGTGCACTTGGGATTGGTGCAGCGCGTCCTCATGACGTTGCCGTGAAACTCGATGACATCGGGGCTTCCGGCAAGTGTGTGCAGTCCGTCAACATTCTGAGTGACGATATTCAGCTGGTAATCGGCAGGCAGCTCGGCCTGGATTGCAGCCAGAGCGCGATGTGCTAAGGTCGGCTCAGCAGCTGCAATTTGCTTGCGCATGCCACCCCAGTGGTCCCAGCTGAAGCGTGGGTCCGTCTTCAGTGTCAACGCGTCGGCGGCCCTGACGATGGCTGCGTCGTTCCACAGTCCATCGGGCCCTCTGTAGGTTCTCAGTCCGGCTGAGGCGGAGATGCCCGCGCCGGAGAACACAACGATTTTCTTTGCGTCCCGCATGGGAGTCTCCATTGATCTTGCGCCTGTTTTGCGTCAGAGGACGCCGACCCCGAGAGCGGAGGTAGTGATGGCGCGTTTCAGGTGTCTGTCTTCGTCGTGACCGGTGCGCTCGCTGTGGCGGGCGGCTTGGTGGCGCGCACCGTGAGCGTGACACGTTTGGATGGGTCGATGGCGGTGCTGACTTCATGTCCCTTGCGAAGGGATGAGGCGACTACCGCATCGAGAACAGTGCGCTTATAGTGCGTCACATCGACCGAAATTGGCTCGTTACCGGCTTCGCCCAGTTGGGTCTGCACGGACTTGCCGAGATAGCTCGACTGCCGGTAGTGATCGATGAGATCGTCGAGCAGCTTGGCCAGTGTCTGTCCGAGCCAGGCGCCGAGAAAGACGGCGGCGGCGATGGACAGCTCCTTGAGCACGAACCAGGAGTAAGCACCCACGGCAAGCAGAGCCAGGAAGATGATGATGTAGATGACGGCTCGCTTGGAGCGACCCCAGTTCGTCCGGTCCAGGAGGAGCAGGACGAAGGTGACGGCCGTTGCTGCTCCCAGTGCGATCAGCATGGTGATTGGATCCATGTGGTCCTCTCTCTTTGTGTTTCGCGGATAACGTCGACTGTTCTGCCCGCGCGATACAGCGCGACCTGCTTGCGACGTCGAGTATCAACCGCTGGCGGCGATACCAATCGTGTGTCTATCGACATTCCTGTCGATGGCGGCATTGTCCATTCAGGCAATCCCGGCATCGACAATAAGTCGCATGCTTTAGTTAGCGAGCGTTCACTTGCTCAGTGCGCTTACTTTCCCATGCTTATATCTACGGCTTTTCGGCCGCTTTCTTATAGAGGGAAGTCACCAGATGCGCGTGTTTGCTTGGTGTGAAGAAGAACTAGGGAAGTGAAGCGATACCTCCGAGATAACACAGAAAATTAGAGTCTAAATAGTAAAGTGACGCTTTACGACAGTACTTAACGTCGCTTAAAGCCTCTGCGCGCGTGGGATTTCCAGGTTTGCTACAGGCGCCTGTGCGCGTATATACAGCCAGTTTCGTTCTAGATTTCTATAGGCATAAGGCTTCATCGGGCGCTTCAAAAACGTTTTGCTAGATGCGCTAGATTAGCCGATTCTTCAGAAAAATCCCTGACCCGCGCATTCCTAGCTCTGCTCATGGAGGTTTTTCAAAAGGCTCATCACTGGACTGAAAAAAGCATTTTTCGCAAATGCTTGCGCAGCCTCATGAGGGATATTTGGGGATCGATTTGCGCGGACTCTTCTGCATGTTTTCGCAGCGGAACTACATCAGACAATCAAGTCCATTTCGAAAAGTCCGTACCGGCCTGCTCCTGAAGCTTTGAAAGCCTCATAAATAGCCCGCTGTAACTGGTTGTAAAGGGGCTCTGTAAAGCCCTGCTTTATATGTTTACTGAACGGCTTTTGCTACCAAAAAGTATCTTCTATTGCTCTTTCCACTCTTAGCCATAACGACCTCAAAACCAAACCAATAGCTTCTTTTCAGGGCTTTAACACACGGCGCAAGCTGTGCGGGTCGGTTTGGAACGTTTTTGGTCGGGAGTGCTGAAGCGCGATGAGGTGGACGCTTTGCGGAAATGGTTTCGCAAGGCGGTTATGTCAATCGGACAACAATCTGAAATGGAGAAAAACACTATGACGTTTTCCATCGTAGTTCCTACCTCGAGCGTGATTGCCATCCTGCCGAACGACCCCTACCAGGTGTGCGTCATCGAGCAGAACGGCAAGCACAAGGGCAGGCTGACCTTGGTCGGCGGAAAGGTGATCATGCCCGAGCAGACGCACGAACAGTGCGCCCTCGAGGAATGGGACCAGGAAGCCGGCGGCAAGCAGGCCAAGCTCTTCGACACTTCGCTGTGGGCGATCAAGACCGACGCGCATTCGGACGTCCGTCCGTCCACGCTCGGCAAGCTCACCCATGACCTCTGCCCGGAGTCGCTGCGCAGCACGCCGGTCACCGGTCACTACGGCTGCCCGGACTACATCTACCTGGCCAAGGTGGAGGGCGAGCCCTACCCGTTCGACGGCGAAGCCAAGTCGTGCAAGTTCATCGACGTGCGCGACATTCCGTGGACCGAGACCGAGGCTGAGAGCCGCTACGGCGCTCAGCACGACCTCATCCTCATGGTCTACCGGCTCTGGCTCTCCGGTCGCCCGGTGGACATCAGCGATTTCGCAGACTTCCGCGCCTTGCGCGCCAAGCTGCGCGAACTGCTGGCCGCCGTCAACGACTGACCGCCGGACATGCCACTGAGAATGGTGCCGCAATTGCAGCGGCACCACCCATAACCGCACGCAGTAATTGTCGAAAAGAGCTTGCTGCCTGCAATAAGATAAGAATCGGAGTTAGTATGTCCAAACTTCTGGATACTGCTCACGCGGACAAGTTGGATGCCCACCTTGATCGCGTGATGCACAATGCGCAGCATCTTCAGCGCGTATTGAGCACGTTGAAAGGCATCGGGCCTCAGGGCACTTTCCTGGGCTCTCGCAAACTCGGGCCGGAATCGCTCGAGTATCGTTGGTTGGCCGAAGCTTCCAGGCTCCTGGCGCTGACCGGCATCGCGTTGAAGACCGGTGGTGGACCCGGTCTCATGGAAGCCCCTCACAAGGGCTGCCTGGACGCCAATCGTCTCGACCGCGCCATCGCCGTCTGTGCCGATTTCTTGGCGACGGAGGAGGACATCAACCCCTACGTTGTCCAGGGCGGTCATGTGTTCAGGATGCCGGATTTCAATTCCCGGCATGACGGGCTCTTCTTCGGCTCGATGTTCCATGGCGTCCTCTGGGGGCGGCTGGGCACGATTCACGAGCTGTACGACTTGCTCAATCGGCTCAAGCATGGGCTTCTCGCCGATGCTCCCGTCTACTTCCTGGAGCGCGATGGCTACTGGTCGCAGAAGAAGGACTTCCTGACGCAGTCCCTGGGTGAAGACCTGGGTCCGCGCATCAGTCCCGAAGACTACGACACCACCAAGATCGTGAACATCACCGAGCGGACGCCCGAGCAGTTCGTGAGCATGCTGCTGCGCGATATCGGCTACTGACCAGGTGATTGCATGACCAGGCCCCTGCCTGCGGAGGACATCCGAAGAGAAATCTCTGCGGATGGTTGGGTTCGAATCCCATCAGGGGCGCTGCCGTGTCGAGACTTGAAAAATCGGGTTGGGCTGCTGCCCTTCTCCGATTTTTCTTTTATCGCTTTTATACTACCGCATATAAGACTTGTTCGATGCATAAGAAAGTTGATACCGAATGTGGTGCTCCTGGTAGTCATGATGCGGCACGTTCGCGATGTTTGCTAGGTCTGCTAATTGCGTGTCTCGCGAGTGAGTACAAATTCAGTTAGGCAAAGCGCCTCTTTTCATCATCGTGAGTTCTCCTGTGGATGGCTAATTTTAGTGCTTTGCAATTCGGGGGCGCTTGTCATCAAGACCTTCATGTGCATGGTCGCATAGATCTAAACTGCAAGCCCATTTCTTATTCCTTCATGCTTAAGACTAAATCCCGAGAAAAATCCCTGTTCATGAGTTCAAGATACAAAACAGCTTCCTAAAGCTGGCAATTTGACTCAGGTGTCTTTATCCGGGGGAATGCGCCTCGCCTGCTGCTTTTGCGGCTGGCGCTTTCGGCATATCTAAAAATCTCTCAATTGAACTTTCCGGCAATCAGGCACGGAAGAGACTTCTGGAGAATAATCATGAAGAGAAAAACTAGATTGCCTTCCGGCGGAAAGCCGGTGGGCAAGGTGAGACCGCGTGTCAGTTCGCTGCGCGGCGAATCTCCTTTTGTCATCAAGCCACTGCTGCAATTCGCTCCTGAGGCGGAAAGCGACGGTTCGGTGGCTGTCGAGCTTGTCTGGGTAGCTCATGTCAAACGCAGCTTCTGGACAGTCGAATATCTAGCCGAAGGAGCACAGTCCTGGACGGCTTGCGATGTAGAGAAAGTGGACAGCGTTGCCGTCAAAGAGGACGAATTTATTCGGCTTCGGGCACTGCTCGCCGGGCTGCCTGTCGGTAGTGCTTTTGAATATCGCGTGCTCATCTCCGGCCAGCAGGTATTCGCCGCATCGGCGAAATTGCCTCCAGCCAAAGGCAATAAGCTCAAGATCGCTCTTTTCGGCGACTTTGCAGACGGTGATCCGGAAGCTTCAAAGGTTGCTCAAGGCGCCTACAATGCCAAGGCCGACATGATGGTCCTCCTTGGTGACATCGTTTACAACAACGGTCTTTACGGTGAGTATCGCCGGCATTTCGACCCTGTGTACAACGGTGAAGGTGAGCGCGGCGCGCCAATCGGTCGCTCGCTTGTCACAGCCGCCGTACCCGGCAACCACGATGTTCGTGTTCCGGATCGCTTCGACTTCATTCAGCATGCCTCCGCTGAGGACCTGTTCGCGTTTTTCCGCATCTTTCGCCATCCGAAGAACGGTCCCAAGCTGGACTCCGGCGATGTCAAAAAGATGGTCGAACGCGAGCGCGAAGGCAAGACCCTCCTGAAGCTGTTCGGTCCTGATTTCATCCGCCTGTCGAATTACTACTTCCGGCAAGGCGAGAGCTTCTGGATCATGCTCGACGCTAACGAGTACATGGACTGGCGCAATCCCGAGCTGCAGAAGTGGCTGAAGAAGTCGCTAGCTAAAGGCGCGGACTGCAAGTGGAAATTCGTCTGCTTCCATCAGCCTGGATTCAACAGCGATGCGAAGTATCGGACCGATACGCGCATGCGTGTTCTGTCGCCGATTTTCGAAGACTCGGGCGTCGACATCGTCTTTAGCGGGCACTGCCACTTCTACGAGCGAAGCTATCCTCTCAAGTACAAGTTGCAAGAAGGAAAGGCTGGTCGCAGGCTCAATCCGGAAGGACAGCTGGTGCTGGACAAGAACTTCGACGGTGTGCAAAACAAAAAGCCGCAAGGCGTCATCTATATCGTCTCGGGCGCCGGCGGTCTGCTTGTCAGTCACGACATGCGCCCGTCTTCGCGCCAGAAGATCGAGTCCAGCTTCAAGATTGGCGAGCGCCGCAATTCATTCACTGTCATGACCCTGGACGGCAAGTCTCTTCAATTGCGCCAGATCGACACTGTGGGTGACGAGGTGGATAGCTTTACGATCGAGAAGTAGTCGGCTTTCATGCGTGTTGCAGAAGCAAAACTGCAACACGCATTTTTTTGCAGCTATTTATTATACGACTTAGTATGATCGCACTCGGCAATAAAGTTTCCGGCTTATGGCTCATTCTTCGCTGCTTGTCTTGATTCTGGACAATTCTCTTTTTAGGTGATCGCTGTCATTTTTTGACCACTTCTTGAAACTGATATTGAAAGTCTTGAGTCTGGGCAGCTTTCTGATTATTTCGCATGCCTTGTGGAGGGGAATGTCAGTGTCCGGCGCGGAAAATTCCTCGAGATTTTTCAGCGTGTACATCCAGCAGAGATCTGCATCTCCTATCTTGGCTTTCTCGATCCAGAGCTTACGCAAATTCTTGAACGATCCAAGCAGATTCAAATCCTTTGGAGTTATGTCCTCTGCGCTCATTCTCAAATCTTGCAGTGCAGTAGATCCCTGTATTTTTCTGAGCGGGGCCATTTGATTGGACAGTCTGGCAATGTTTAGGTTCTCGAGTTGATTGAGTCGCTTCAGGTTTAACAGACCCTCGCCAGTAATGCTGGTGGCGGCAACTTTAAGGGCTTCCAGTTTGGGCAGCTTGTTCAACGTTTCAATCAGCCTGTCATCCACGTCGCAGCCCGTAACATCAAGAAGTTTCAGGTTTTGTTGACGGTACAGATATTTGAATGTTGAATTGCCCACACCGAAATTGAACCTAAATCGCATGCCCGTGAATTCATTAGGATTGAATCGCAGCAGGAATTTCGGATTGGTGACAATCAATTTATCCTCGACATCGAAGCGCAATGGTTGTTCGATCGGGAAGGAGAGTACGCCTTTCGCCGGGTAGGCTCTCTGCGTGTCGAGAGTATAGATGTAGCCCATGCCTATTTTTTTTGCTGAGCGAAAGTCGAAAGTGCGGACGGAATGTCCGTCCTTGTCTACCGACATACTGCTTATCGGCCCGCCATTTGGTGTTTCAATTACGTCCCCAGGGAGCCGATCAGGCTCTTTCAATCCTCGTGCTTTATCAAAACCGGCTTGATAAGCAGCACCCAGTTTTTTGTTCATCTCTATGTATACTGCCGAGCCTGCGGCAAGTGCACCAATTGCTCCAGCAGCAACGATAAGGATCGCCTGTTTATATTTGTTTCGTTTGATAACTTCTGGTTTGGTTGGTTGCAATACCTGAGGGTGGTGTGAAATTCCCTGCTGAAGCAGGCTCAGGTCTCGCGCAACAGATTTCATATCCTGATAGCGCCGCTCAGGATTTTTCTCGAGCATCAGCCGTAAAATGTTTTCAATCGACTCTGGAAATTCTTTTCCCAGAGTCGCCTCTTTCAATGAAGGCGCCTCGCTCGACTGATGCTGCATCATCGTCGTCAGGGCCGTATTGCCTATGAATGGCGGTACACCAGCCAAGCTTTCGAATAGCACGCAACCGAGCGAGTAAATATCGCTTCTGTGGTCGACCGGTTTTCCCAGGCATTGCTCAGGGCTCATGTAGAGAGGACTGCCGAAGATCTCTCCCGTGCGCGTGAGAGCCTGAGTGGGCTGAATCTCCTCATCAGTTAATTTGGCAATGCCGAAATCAACAACTTTAACGCCCAATCCACTGCTGTCTGTTTGCGGTGGAACCAGCATTATATTGCTGGGCTTCAGGTCTCTGTGGATTACGCCCATGCCATGCGCATATGCCAGCGCAAAGCAAACTTGAATGAAAATTGTCAGCGCTTCTTCTACGCTGAGAGCATTCTTGTCTTTGATTAGTTTGGCAAGAGTAGTGCCCTCGATGTAATCCATAACGAAAAATGGAATGTTGCCATCGATTAAACCGCAATCGTGCACAGTGATCAGATTGGGATGGTCGAGCATGGCAGCGGTTTTTGCTTCCACCTGAAAGCGGCGCCAGGTGACTTCGGACACCTCCTGTGTGTTCAATGTTTTCATTGCTAAGATTCGACCGAGCGCAATCTGCTCGACGCGGTAAACAACTCCCATGCCGCCGCGTCCTAATTCGTCGAGGACTTTGTACTTTTCTGCGACTACGTGCCCGGGGATAAGATCTGCGGCAGGACCATAGGTTAGTCCAAGAGTTCTATCCTCACTATCAAAACCAACAGCTTTGCCCGCCTCGTTCATGTAAGACTCCCGCGTTTCCCATAGAGCATATACCTCGGTATAGACGGAATTCGACAGAATTCGCTTATTAAATCGACGAAAAGCCCCAGAGCGCCTGAAAGATAAGTCGCTTTACAGTCTGCTCGGTCGCCAAGGAATGGCAAAAGCCGAGAGGCAGTGCAAGCGAATCAGAATCGCAGACTGCCTCTTGCTATTACTTTTGTATGAGTAAGCGACTACACAGCTACTTTTTCGGCAGTAGGCGTGAGGATGGACAATTGGTAGATCAGCGGCTCATCGTAATCGTCGGCATCTTCCTCGTCGTCAGTGTCTTCGTCCTCAGGGTCAGGCTGACAGGTTATTTGCGCGAACATACCGGGCTGAATTTTCGCAAATGCCTCCTTTACTGAAAGGTTCGGAAATTCGTCCGCGTACATCACCCCTGCGTACAATCGACCTTCATAGAGGACGCTCCATTGATCTTGATTCTCGTGGTCGACCAGCTCTCTTTGCAAATTGTTGGCAAAACCCACCTCGACTATTTCAAGGGCGGCATTCGGCTCGTTGTCTTCGTCACCCAAGTCTTCTGCCAGCACGACGTAAATGCCTGGAGTTTCTTCAACTTCTTCGGGACGTGAGAACGGCCCATCAAAGTAATAATTACCAATCACTACAGCCATTTTTTTCTCCTCTGTATGCGCTGAAATCTTCTATTCAGCTTGTTTTGTAGAAACGGTTCTTGGTCGTGATTGCATTTTGCTTGCGTCCATTCTTGTCTCTGCGCACTAAGGCGAGGTTAAGAACGGCAGAAAGGCGAAGTTAAAGTTTTTGTGCGAAGTCAAGTCCTGGCGGGCTTTTGTGATGCATTGAATATTGGATGAGTATGTCTTAGATTCTCGCTAAACGGTTTTTCTCATCTGTTGCTGGTGTCATATCTGGTATCACTCAGCGTCTTGTTACGAATTAGCAAAGTGTTCAAGTCATATGCCGTAATAATCCGATCCAACGCTAGGCGCGCCAGCATAGCGCGACCACTGCAGCTGGGCGCTGCGAAGCAAAGGCTCGATAGACGCGGTTCTTCGGGTTTCACAATGATCAGTTCGAAGATGGGTTCGCGCTAAGAGGATTATTAAAACGTGTTCATGGCGCTTCTTTATGGTCATGAACACTGTACTTACGTGCCTGAAAAAGGGTTGGCTGGAATTCTAATTTCTCTTTCTTCAAGTCTCTATATCCGCGCAAATCCAGTTCACTCAACACCAGATTCGTCTTCTTTCACTCGCCACAAGCGAATGGGAAAGACATGCGCGTATTCAAGGCTTTGAAGTGTCGACCTCGATGGCGTGACTTTGCTCTGGCCGCGTCGAGGACAAAACCCTAAACAATGGAGGTGCACCATGACAGGACTGTAGCGCAATAACGCGCAACAGCGATGGCTCGACTTCTGTTCGCCTGCCGCCGCAATCTTCCGCAGTTGCATGGCAAGCAGATTTCCAGCTGTCCTTCAGGAGGTCTAATCATGATCAATCGCAAGAACCGCACTCCCTTCCACAAGCGCTCCAGCAAGGCGCGGAAGCTCGCTTATATCCGGATGAAGAACAACATCCGCCGCGCTGCTCCCCTGCTCGGTGGGCTCTTCTACACCCACGATTACGTGCATGGCCAGAACGGCTGGGTCGACATCTACTTCCTCGGCAAGGCGAAGGGCGTTTTCTACAACGTCACTCTCCAGACCGCTCGTTACGAGTACAAGGAAGAGGTCAGCCAGGCCGCCTGGGATGCCGCGGATGCGCTCGTTCCTCATCGCTTCAACCTCTTCGAGGATGCGAAGAAGGATCCCGTCACCGGCCACTGGATCTCCAACCCCAAGCCCGAGGGCACGCTCGACGCGTTCGGCGGCCTGACCCGCTGGGATTGGATCCGTGGTGAGGAGGCTCGCATCGCCGATGCGCGCACCGTCAAGGTGCACGCGCGTGTGGAGCTCGACCGTGACTACGCTCACGGCATCGGTCTCCACGCCACTATCGACGTGCCCTACCTCACCGTTGACGCCATCAACGCCTTCATCCGCGATTTCCTCGCCCGTGGCGAGAAGCCCTGGCGCGACGAGAACGCGCTCAGCTACAGCCACGAGGAGGTCGGCTACTGGGGACTCGAGAGCAACGCTCTCGTCGAGCCCTGGGATGTCGCGAAGGCTCTGGAGGAAGCGAAGACCGAAGAGACCGCTTCGGGGGAGGATGACGCCGGCGCCTGACCTGTTCAGGATCGCTAGCGTCTAAACGGTCACTGTGAAAACGTCGGGAGCGGTTCTGGTACTTGATTGTGCTTGAATCGTCTCTCGGCGTTTTCCTTTTATCAATGCATGTATTATAAGAGGTAGTAAATATGTGCGCCCGATACCAACTATTTGAAGTAATAGTGATCATGTAAAAACAAAAGAGCGACAGTCTTGGTCGGACCGTCGCTCCTTGTTTCTCTCAAGGCTTGTGCATCACTTCGTCCGCTTGAGCAGCCGGACGAAGTAATTGAGGTGCGGAAAACGGATGCGCGAGACCATAAGGACCGACGCAACCGCAGCGAAAGCCAGGATGGCATAGGCGACTACAGTGGATGCGAATGCTCCGTAGGTGAAGACGCCCAGGGCCACCACAGTCGCCGCTCCGGTGGAGGGCAAACCGCTGAACCATAGATGCGCGTCCTCGGAGTGATCGCCGGTCTCCACGTTGAAGCGCGCCAGCCGATAGACCGCGCAGCCCACGTAAAGCACACCAGCGATCCAGAGCAGCGGTGTGAGAACGGCGCCGTTCAGGAATTGGAACAGCACCACGGCCGGTGCAATGCCGAAGCTTACCGCATCGCAGAGCGAGTCGAGATTGGCGCCCAGGTCGCTGGTGACGCCGATGGTGCGGGCGACCCGACCGTCGAAAGCGTCGAAGACCATAGCCAGAAAGATCAAGCCGGCACTGACCGCAAGCAGGTGCGGCTGAGTGCTGCTCAGGATGGCGCAGATAATCGCTGAGAAGCCGCAAATGGCGTTGCCCAGCGTGAACATGTTCGGAATACTGCGTTTGACCTTGGCTCGTTTTTGTCCAGGCATATTGCATTCTCCTTGTAGAACTGGCGAAGGCAGGTTTTGTGCCTGCCTTCGCCCTTCAGGTTCATCCTGTGCGGATGTCGTTATTTGTCGTCCGGCTGCCTTGTCGCCGTATCCTTCTCTTCGTTGAGCTTCTTCTCGAAGCGCGCGAAGATGAAGGCCGCGCCTATGGAGACGATGCCGGCCACGATGAAGATGATCACACGCACGTACTGCTCCGCGCCCCGGAGATCCCAGAGCACGAGTTTGCCGAGCATCAGCGCGAATACCGCATGCGCGCTGTAGCGGAACACCTTGTCGTTGAGCTTGACGCCGATCGTGAGGAGCACGATCGCTTCCAGTGACCAGGCGACGGCCAGCCACTGCCAGGCGAGCAGATTGTAGCAGGCGATGGTCGTAAGGACGGTGCCTACAATTGCCGCTCCCATCTGCACCAATTCAGCCTCGCGGTTGCCGAGCACCACTGAATCCAGCAGACCTTGCGGCCTGACCGCGTTTGCCACAGTCAGGATGCGGTAAGCGAAACTGAGTGCATAGATGCCTGCCACTACAGGCAGTGTGGTGCCCCAGGTCCAGGCATCGTAGCCGAGCGCTAGAGATGCTGCCGCACCAAGGAAGCCCAGCGCGCCGAGTTGGCGAATCACCGTGTCCTTCAGCCAGAATCCGGCTGCCACGACAACCGCACTTTCAGCAATCAGCCAGACCGCTGTTTGTGCCGAATTGCCGACGTGGAGCCCAGTGAGGATCCACATAATGGCAGCACCCACTACGCTGTACGCGTGGTAGAAATTGATATTCAGCACTTGCCCTTCGCCGGCATTGGCGCTGCGCCACTTGTACAGCGCGCTGGCGGCAAAGAAGATAGCGACGTTGGCCGCTGCTCCCAGTGCGCCGACCACCTCCCAGTGGAGAATGAGCGCGACGCCGCCGGTCGCCAGCAAGACCGCCGCAATCAGCTCGCCGATGCGCTCTTTGAAGGCGTAGGCGTGTGCCATGAAGGCCGCCGCTGAAAGCGCCCACCAGTAACTCTGGTTGGAATTTGCGGCAAGTTCGAGCGGCATCCACCAGGCGACAATCGCCGCTGCACCAAGATAGAAGTTGCGGCCGAACTGTTTTTCTATGGCGTGCTGCGCGGGCTCGAATGCCTTGACGCGATAAGCGATTTCGCTCACCACGAAAGCGAAGAGCGCAGTCAGACCGGTGACCAGCTGGAAGCCGACACCGAAGACATCGCCCGAGATTAGGCGGGCCGCCGAAAGCAGAGCGACTGCAAAGGCAAAGGCGCGCAGCTCGATCATGCGGAAACGCAGACCGGCAATGACGAGTACCGGCACTTCCAGGAGCCAGACCACAGAAACTGCATTGGGGCTGAGCCAGAGCGGAACAGCGGCAGTAGCCGCAGCCAGGCAGATCAACGTGGTGAGCGTGGTTGTGAACTCCAGCTTCTTTGCGCGTGCCACGTACGCGAAGACTCCGTAAGCGGCTGCGACGAAGAAGAGGAAGAGGTATCGCCATGCGGAGAATTCAGTACCCATCGCCAGAAGGTTCAGGGTGATGAATGCGCCGGCGTTGAGAAGAGAAGCGGTGACGGTGAAGCGGCGAGTGGCATCCGACTCCTCCGGCTGGCGAACTAGGAAATGCACCAGGTTGTACGCCAGCCAGTGGGCGGACAGAAAGGCGCCCGAGAGCAGCAAGCCTTGAGCGCCGACTACGCTGCCGGTGATCTGCGGCTGGGTGAAGAGCACGAAGGTGGCATATGAGCCGACCACGCCTACCAGGTAAACCAGGAACCAGCGCATGCGCACGATGACCAGCGCCAGACCAATCACCATGAGCGCCGATGCCCCTACCGTGAAGGCAGTGACTGCGCTCAGCGAGAGCGTCACAAAGGCCAGGAGTGCGGAAAGAAGCGCGACCGTTTCGGAGCGCCGGTAAAGAGAATGGAGCATGCAGCCTGCGGCCATTGCCAGAAGGAGGCAGGAATCGAGCGCCACGTTGTCGATGAGTTTCACCGAGGCGATGTTTTGCATCGCGTAAACGGTGAAGTAACCGACTGCATAACCGCCTGCCACCAGCGCCAAGCCGAAGGGCTTGAAATTCATGCGCCGGTAAGCGAATTCGCCTCCAGCTACAAGCGCGGCTGCGCCGGTGAACCAGGAGAGGATTTTGACCAGCGGACCGACATGCTCGTAAGCGAGCATCAGACCGTAGCCCAGACCGACCACAAGCAGGATGACCCCGGTCCAGAGGTACCAGTATCGCCCGATGGATTGTTCGAGGTCGGATTTGATTCTTGCAGTTTTGGTTCGTTCCTCCGCGGCGCCACCGTGGGCAGTGTCGCTGAGCGGCTCTGTTGCGCGGCTCTTCTTTGTCGAGGAGCTGCTGTAAAGCAGATTTCTTGCCACTCCGAAAGCAATGGCTACGGCGACACCGACCAGGAAATAGCCGCTGAAAAACCAGACGATTGCTCCAATTACGAGTGGCAAAAAGAGCGAATCGTCCGATCCTGAGGCTGCCTGATTGGTTGGTTCTGGCTGTTTTGCGCCGGGCGCTGCCGGTTGTGCCTCGTTGCCGGTTGTTTGTGATTGAGCAGCTGTTTGAGCCGTTGCCGTGCGACCGGCTCTCAGGTCTTCAACCGCTAGCTCGAGAGCCCTGATACGCGTTTCATAGCTTTTCAGGGTTTCGGGAAAATCGTCAGGGACGCGAAAAGAAGGATCTTCCACGATCTGATCTCCTTCAGGGAACTTTGATTGCCGGCCGGAGTTGGACGGCGGTGAATTCTTCCAGACCGGCTCTAATTCGCCAGGAATTTATCCCGGCTGCCGAGGTCTCAGAGCGCTTTGCACATGCAGAAGAGCTTGGTGGTATTTCCTCTGGGAAGAAAAAACGAACGGGTGAAGTCGATTTGATTTTGTCCAACGATGCGGGCTGAATTCAGTGCGTGCGACAAGCATCTACGTTGAAAATGCTTAAGGGTTCGTCCTCAATGAAAATCTGCACAGCTATTGGAAATGTGCTGTAGAAGCTGGCCGGCTTGTTATCCGGATGGTCTGTGAGCGGCCAGTAGGCGAAGTCTGCCTGTTGCCTGTTGATGCAGGTTAGGGAAATCTCAGTAGAACCCCGCTGCCAGAGGTTTGCGCATCTCGCGCCAAACTGGTCGGTCAAGACTCGGCTCCGGTAAGATCTGCTTGGAAAAGCAACAACTATAGAATATAAGAAAAATAGCATCTAAAAATAGCAAGCGGAGGAGCTATGGCGCTCCCCCGCTTGCAAAGTCAGGACTCAGTCATGCAGAAAGGGAATTCCGCGCCGACCGTTTGCTCAGTCGACATATGTTCCACGGGGCGGCTCCTGCGCACCCATGGCACCGAACCAGCGGTCGTAGATGCGCCGCCAGGTGCCGTCCGACTTCATCTGCACCAGCACGGCATTGACGAAGCGAACGAGGTCCGCCTGGTCACGCGAGATGCCGATGCCATAGGGCTCGGACGTGAAGGCCGTGCCGACGACGCGAGCGAACGGGTCCTGGCGAGCCAGTCCCGCCAGAATCACGTCATCCGTGCTGATGGCGTCCACCTGCCGCATCTGGAAGAGGACCAGGCAGTCGGTGAACTCGGTGGTCTCGACCAGAATCGCCTGGGGATTGGCGGCGACGATATTCTTGGCGCTGGTAGAGCCGCGCGGCGCGCAGACGCGACGTCCGGAGAGATCGGCGATGGACCTGGCCGTCGAGTCTCGGTGCACGAGAATCTTCTGGCCGGCCATGTAGTAGACCTCACTGAAGTTGATGTCGTTCTTGCGCTGGGCGTTGATGGTGAAGGTCGAGATGACCATGTCCACGCGCCCTTGCTGGATCAGCGGAATGCGGTCCGCCGACGCCACCGCGACGAACTGGATGCGGCGCTCGTCACCGAAGATCGCCCTGGCCATGGCCTTGGCGATGTCGATGTCGAAGCCCTCCAGCTCGTTGGTGAGCGGGTTGAGATAGCCGATGCCGTACTTGTCCTGCGAAACCCCGACGATCAGGCGCCCGCGCTCCTGAATACGGCGCATGGTGCTGCCGTCCGGCATGGCTCCTGGGCGCGGCAGGCTAACCATGGGGCGCAGGCTGGCGGTCACATCGGGCGTCGCGGACGCGCTGGGGGAAACGGCGAGGAAAGCGGTGAGCGCGATGGCGCCCAGTGCCTTGAGCATGGTGTTGAAAGCTCTCATCTCTTCTCTCCTGCGGTTAGACGCGGTATTCATTGATGCGGGGCGTCAGACCGAAATAGGTCAGCGCCGCCACGAGCATTGCGATCAGCACGAACGCCCAATCCAGAAAACGCAGGTTGCCCTCGGCGCTCGCGATGGAGGCGTCGAAGTTGGCTTGCGCTCGGCCGAGGTTGACGCTCAGAACTTCGGTGAAGTTGTCGAACGCCTGCTGTGCTTCGGTGGTGCCGTTGCCGAGAGCGAGATTGACTGCCTCCTGGCGACGACCGCCCTTGTCGAAGCTGCGGATGCGAGCATCCTGCTCCAGGTAGGAACGCAGCGCCGTGAGCGCAGTGACCACCTGTTGGCGCTCCGGTGAACCGGCCGGCGTAGCCGCCAGTTCGTTGGCGAAGAGTCCCTGGAAGGCGACATTGCCACGCGACGCTTGGAAAATCATCTCCTGCGTCAGATCGGAAGGAGCAAGACGAGCGACCTTGTCCTTCATGCTCGTCTCATAGCGGGCGCCGGCGCCAAGCGCGATCAGATAGAGGCTCTGGTCTGTCTTGGTGTCATAGGCGGTGCCGCGTGCCGTCAGCCAGTTATAGGCAGACGCGAAGGACTGCTCACGAGCGGAGGAGAGATGACCCCCTGCCCAGCCCATGCTCACAACGCTGTAACCGGTCACGGCGACAACGAGCGCCGATGCGGCCACGAGAGGTGCGTTGAAAGTGCGCCGCATGCGCTTGCTCAGGAAGAGCTGCATGTAGCAGAGCACGAGAAGCAGCGCCGCGCCGCCGCCGCCGATCAGAGCGAAGCGCATCATCGTTCCGCTCTTGAAGGAGGCGTACTCGCTGTCCAGCTGGCGGACGTTGAGCTGGTCGATCGACTGCGTGAGCGGCAGCATGGTGTCGTGCAGCATGACCGACGCCATGCGCAGGTAGGCGGCGCCCACCGGGTAACCCATGCGGTTGTTGGTGCGTGCCGATTCCACCATGCCTGTGTAGACCGTCACGTGGTTCATCAACTGTTCGATAGCGGTCTGCTCTTCGCGACCGAAGCTGATGTTCATGGCCGCCGAGGTGAGTTGCTCGCCCAGTTCGCGACGAACCGTTTCGTACCTCTGGCGGGCCGCTGCACCGGAGTCGGCGCCACCGGCCAGGAATTCCTGCGTGGCGAGCGCATCCATCTCCAGCAACTTGACGCGCACGGTCTGCGCCGTGACGATGCTGGGAACCGCGTCACGGGCGATGGTGTTGAGCGACGAACGTGCCGCGGTGACGCCCAGATAGCCGCCGATGGCAAAGCCGACGGCAAGCAGGAAGACGAGTGCCATGCCGAGGCGCAGCTTGCCGGGTGTGGTCGAGGTCAGCCCTCGGACTCCGCTGGCGGTGTTGAGAGTGGTTGTCATTCTAGATCCCTTCTCGCGGTCAGAGATTGATGGAGGAGATGATGACGACGGTGAATTCGCCGATGCGAATCTTGTCGCCCACGGCAAGCTCGCGCTCTTCGCCCGAGCTCAGCGCCTTCACGACGCCGTCGCGTTCGACTTCGGTGCCGTTGGCGGAATCGAGGTCGCGGACGGTGACCTTGTCGGCATGCCGGGTGATCATCATCTGGCGGCGTGAGATGCTCTCGTCGCCGTCGATGGTCAGGCTCAGCACAGCCTTGTTGTTGGGACGACCGATCAGCGACTCCTCATCGAAGAGTGAGTGCTTGCGCGGGCGCCCGCCGTTGACGATCACTTCCACATCGATGCGCGCGTTGCCGGACGGCACCACAGGCGGTGCGGCGACCGCGGGTGCGGGCGTGGACTGCGGCACCACCGGGTCGGCAGGAGGCACTTCGCCGCCCGTCCGGTTGACGAAGTCGTAGCCGCAGACCCCGCAGAACTGAGCGGTGCCGTCGCGGTGTTCACTGCACTTGGGGCACTGCTCGGCGGACGCGGAGGCGCCGGCGGCCGGCTGCGCTTGTCCCGCAGGCAGAGCGGAGGCGGGTGTGGAGGCGCCGCCGGCAATCTGAGAACCACAGTCGGAGCAATAGTCGGCATCGACCGACTCATGCCCTTGCGGGCACTTGTGCGTTGCAGTCATTGTAATGACCTTTCCAGTTGAATTGGGCTCGATTGATGCGGCTCTTACTTGACGCGCTTGGTGCGGGTGCTGGCCGTGTCGAGGTTGACGACGTCACCCTTGTCGGCGCCCTTGATGATCTTCACGGTGCCCTTGTCGGGGTCGACCTTGATGATCTTGTCGATGCGCCGCGTCGCTTCTTCGTTGCCGGTGGCGACCGCCAGTTCGCGCGCCTTGCCCAGGGCTTTTGTGGCCTTGTCCTCGTCGCCCGCTTGCAGCGCGGCCACGCCTTCCTGGATGTTGCGCGCCAGGTCGGCCTGCCCGGTATAGTTGGCGACCTTGGGGTTGATCACCGTCGACTTCTTGTCGTCGCCGGTCCATTCGGCCGTGATCTGACCGCCCTCCATGAGCTTGGTCTCGACCTCGGTGCCGTTCTGGTTCTCGACCAGCGACAGGCGCGCCACCAGCTTGGCCGGACCGTCGACCTGACCGACCGCTTCGGGCGCCAGTTCCACGACCACCATGTAGTCCCGCACTTCCTCGCCCCAGGCGCCGGTGTCGATGCGAGCCAGGCGCGGGGTGGCGCCGGGCTGCACCTTGCCGGTGAGGTCGAGCAGCTGCGGAGTCATCTGCTTGATCGAGGAGACCTTGGCGCCGACAGGCGTCCAGACCTGCAGCATGACGTTGCTGCGAGCCAGGCTCTGGGTGCGCTCGACCACCGCCTTGAAGTCGGCGATCAGCTCTTCCGGCTTCTGGAAGCCGTCCACCGAGCCGCCCAGATAGTTCTGGATGGTGCGCAGTTCTTCGGGCTTGTAGCCGGCGCCGACGCCGCGCCCTTCCACCTCGAACTGACCGACGCAGTTCTTCAGCTCACGCTCGAGGGTGGGCACGTCCTCGCCCTCGTTCTTGCCGTCCGTGAGGAAGGTGAGGATGTTGATGGCGCCGGGCACCTTGGCGAACTGAACCCGCGCGCCGCTGAGCCAGCGCGCGAAGTAGGTGCCGCCGCCGTTGTTCATCTCGGAGAGCAACTTGAGGGCGGCACGCTTGTTGACGGCGTTGGCGATGGTGACCGGGACGACGAAGTCGGCGCTGTCACCGCCACGCACGACGAAGAAGTAGGTATTGCCGTCCTCCGGCAAGTTCTCGACGGCCTTGAGCACCGCCTGCTTGGCGAAACGCCACTTCTCGCCGTCCATGGAGCCGGAGGCGTCGATGACGAAGCCGAGCGTGCGCTTCTGCGCCACGACAGCTCCCGCCGCGCCCGGCGAATTGGACTTGATCGAGACCACGGCCACGACCGAGTTGGCGCCGGCGGTCAGGTACTTGTTGTGGGAGATGCTGCCTTCGAAGCTGGACTGGGACATGAGATTTCCTTTCGAGAGTTCAGTGGTTGCACTGGAGAGTTGAAGGGATGAACATCTGGCGCTGTCACTGCAAGTAGGCAACGACGGCGGTGATGTTGTCGTGACCGCCAGCCTCGCGGGCGAACGTGACCAGCTTGCGTGCTGCAGTCAGGGCGTCCGCCTGGGCCGTCTGGGCGATGAGAGATCTGAGGTGTTCCTCGTTCTTGAGGTAATTCCACAGACCATCCGAGCACACCACCAGCGTGCCTTTGCCGGTGATGTTGAGCGTGCGCATCTCGGGCGCTTCGACGCCCGGATCGGTGCCGTCATCGGCGGCACCGAGAGAGCGCGTGATGGCGTGAGAAAGCTTGTTCTTCTCCGCCTCCTCGCGAGACATTCCGCCGGCGATCGCCTCGTTGAGCCACGAGTGATCGTGGGTCAGCTGCTGGCAGCCGCTGTCCGAGAGCCAGTAGGCTCGGCTGTCGCCGATCCATCCCACCGTGACGCGTCTGCCCTGCACAAGCGCCGCCACAAAAGTGGATTGAGCCGGCAGAATCATGCGCCCTTCGCGGTCGACGTTGTTGACGTCGAAAGGCGTCTTGCAGATGGCTTCCTGACACGCGTCGGCAACCTCCTTGAAGAGGGCGTCGACATCGCTTCTGTCCGCTCCGCTGATGAGCATGTCGCGCGCCAGTTCGGCTGCGGCTTTCGAGCCCTTCATCGGATTTTGCGAGTTGGACATGCCGTCGCAGACCACCAGAGCAAGGCAGCCGGGCTTCTCGCCGAGCGCCATGAAGTCCTGGTTTTCCTTGTACTTCATGCCGATGTCGCTGACGCCCGCCACCTTGGCCGAGAGGGCCTGGTGGAAGTGGTCGCGCGGCGCCATCTTGCGCTTGGTGCCGCAATTGGTGCAGTGACCCTCCGCATCGATGCAGCCCGGCCCTGCGTGACAGCCCGGACATTCGATCAGCGGGTCGACCGCCTTGGCGGCGCCACCGGATGCGGTATCGCCTGTGGAATGCTTGGCAGCATCCGTCAGCGGGGTTCCGCACCCTTCGCAGTAGGAGGCGTCGTCGTCGTTCGGTTCATTGCAAACAGAACATTGCACGATATTGTTCTCCGTCAGTAGGTGTTCGTTCTTGGTTTCGGCTCTGAGCGCGAGCGCATCAGAACGTCGTCCGCGGACGCACCTGATTGGCCAGATCGACAAGCCGGATGCGCTCCGCCTCGTCGTGCGAAAGACGCGCCAGGTCGCGGTAAGCCGCTTCCAGACGGGTGCGCACGTCCTTCTCCTGCACCTCCTCGTCGAGCAGCTTGAGGCTGCCCTTGCCCGAGACGATGAACGCCAGGGCTGCATTGAACAGATCCCTGGCCATGACGACCTTCTCGGCGCCGGTGAGCACCAGTGCCTCGATTGTCTGCGCGGCGCGGTTGAGCTGATCCGCACCGGACGCCTGGCCGTTGTTTTCGATCAGAACTCGAGCCAGAGTCTTCTGCGCATCGAAGTAGAGGCTGCTCGTCTGAGGCACCAGGGACAGTGCCGCAACCGCCTCGTCGATCTTGCCCGAGGCGGCAAGCAGGCGAGCCTGAGCGAAGACCGCGGTGGTGTAGCCGTGGTCGACGCGCGACACCGCCTGATAGAGGTGAATGGCGTCGGCGAAGTCCTTCTTCAGCTCGCTGGCGATGGCGATCGCCAGACGCGGCGCCAGTTCGCCCGGCACTTCGTCGAAGCAGGTCTCGAAGGCGCTCTGAGCGCTGTCGTACTGCCCCTGGGCCAGGAAGGACATGCCCCGGTACCAGATGACGCGCCAGTCGAAGCCGTCCTGCGCCTCGACGTCCTTGAGAGCCTTCTCCGCGTCGCCGTACTGACCCTGTTCGATCAGGTTCTTGGCCAGAGCCAGCAGCGCCTCGATCGAGTCGGGGTACTGCTCGAGCGTGCGCCGGATGACGCCTTCCTGACGCTTCAGGTCGTTGCCGCCCATGCCGTTCAGGATGACCACCGCCGCCGGATCCTGCGTGTCCATGCGCAGGCGTGGCAGGCTGTAGATGTCTACGGTGCCCTGCTTGGCGGCGTCCCGTTCGACCATGATATCGGCGCTGAAGCGGTTGCTGGTGCCCGGGCAGGGATTGCCCGAGTCGATCGCGACCGCGTCGCGCATGACGCCGAGCAGCTGCTCGTCCATCTCCTCGCAGTTCTGGAAACGCATGTTCGGATTCTGATGCGTCGCCTTGAGCAGGAAGCGATAGAACGAGTCGTACTTGGCGTAGACCGGCTCCTCGTCCGGGGTGCGCAGCTGGTGCTCGTGGCTGGTCTGGAAGCCGCGGAACTCGGTGCACAGAACCGCCATGGTGCGCGCCAGGGTATAGATGTCGGACGCGGGCGACGGTCCCTTGGTGGCCAGCTCCGGTGCCGCATAGCCGACCGTGCTGTAGATGTCGCCGTCGGTGGCGTTGAAGCGAGTCACACCGCCCAGGTCGATGACCTTGATGTCGTCGACCTCCAGCATCACGTTGTCCGGCTTGAAGTCGTTGTAGATGAGACCGTTGCGGTGCATGTAGCTGAACGCCCCCAGCACGCAGTGCATGTAGGCGAGCACTTCGGCGACGGGCAGCGGTCCGCGCTCCTTGCGCAGGCTCTTGAGCGTGCGGCCGCCCACGTATTCCATCACCGTGTATGCAGCCGAGCCCCGCGCGTTGGCGTGCTGCACGCAGGTGTAGACGCCGACGATGTTGGCGTGCTTCACTTCGGCGAGGAATTGCCGCTCGGCGACAGCCGCCTCCGCCAGTGCCTTGTCGTCCTGGTTGACCAGTCCCTTGAGCACGACGTAGCGCTGCAGGGTGACATCCTTGGCCAGGTAGATCCAGCCCATGCCACCGAATGCGATGCAGCCCAGCACTTCGTACTGGCCGGCGACGAGCTCGCCCTTTTCCAGTCCGGGGATGAAGTTGTATTTGGTCTGGCACTTCGGGCAGAAACCCTTCTCGCGCTTGTCGAGCACGTTTCCGCACGGGTCGCCCGACTTGAGGTAGCCGGCGCAGACGCGCTTGGGCGCCGGCACCTTGGCCTCGGGCATCAGGGACTTGAGCGGGTCGCTCTTGGGCACTTCCGGAACCGCGATCAGCCCCAGTCCGAGCTGTCGATGCGCCGCCGTCACGCGCGTGCCGCGCGTGACACGGCTGGTGGTGGTCGACGAAATGCCGGTCAGCTGGGTGCCCGATGTCTTCGCCGAGTCTCGGCGACTGGAGCTGCGGCTGCGGTGCGTATGACCGCTCATCAGCGTACTGTTGCTCGGCGAAGCAGCGGCGGCATTGCCGCAGGTGTTGCAGAAGCCGTCTTCGTAGAGCCCGGGGCAGTTGCTGTCACTGCACTTGGGACCGGCTGTCGCGCCGGCCGACTGGGTTGCGGGTCGGGCAGCGGCCTGGGTCGCAGGCGCAGCCTGGAAGGCGGTTCCGCAGGTGTCGCAGTAACCATCCTGGATCGTCCCTGCGCAAGAGGGAACGTTGCACTTGTGTCCGTTCATCTGAATCCTTTCAGGAGACTTCAGGTTGTTTCACGATTGGTGAGGATGATGCCGTCAGTCAACCCAGGACCTTGTCCTGGTATTGCTTGACCAGCGCTCGCGCTTTCGCCATCGGCGTCGGACGCGCATACAAGAGCTGTGTGGTCTCGGCGAAAAGCTTCGACACTTCCGGGTCTTCGCCCAGCCCTTCGGCAACGGCTTTGACCTTCAGCGCCTCCATCAGTCCGCGCATGTCACGACGCTCTTTCACCAGCGCTTCATTGGCCTGGTAGGCCGATTCAGCCGACGAGGTGCGATTGACCGTCTGCGCGTGCCAGTTGGAGAGTCCGACGGCGGCTGCCTGATACTTGCCTTCGGCGACCGTCGCCTTCAGGCGCTGCAGCCATGATTCGAGCTGCAAGATCACCTTGCCGTCGAGCGGCATGGTGAGCTGGTCTTCGTGTTCGATGGTGAGCTTCTCACGACGCTCGGCGACAGCCTGCAACGATTTCTCGTGCGTGGTTTTCAGATGCGCCAGGGCTTGCTCGGCCTCCGACATCTGGCTGGCGACCTGTTGTTTGAGCGCCTTGAGCTGACCCAGTCGCGTGCGGCACGCCTCGATGACCGGGGAAACATTGGCTTCGAAGTCGTTGGCGGCAGCCAGCGGGTCGCTGAGCACGCTGCCGGCGACCGTGTTCAGAGAAGATTCTGCCTGAGCCAGTTCCGAAACCGGAATGCCCAGAGCTGCCGCCTCCTTCTTCAGCCCGTCCAATTCGCCCCTGAGCTTGGAGACGCGCTCATTGAGCGGTCCCCAGGTCGAGCGAATCTTGAAGACCAGCGTGCGAGCGTCATCGAAAGCCTTCGTCATTGCCTCGAGAAGCCGCTCGGCTGTGACCGATTTCGAAACCTCCGCCGCTGAGAGCAGTCCGCGCTCCTCGAGGGGAACCGTGACAGGCGGCAGCTTCACTTCATCGAGAAGAGCGGTCACTTCAGCGAGCTTGGCTTCTCGCCCGATGCGCGGCAGATTGGCGAGAATGTCCTTCGCCTGCGTCACCTGCCTGCTCATCATTTGAAGCATGCTGAAGAGCTCTTCGAAAGGCGGCAGAACCGCCTCGCACTGCTTTCTGGTCGTCCCCTCCAGTGATTGGAACGTGGGACTGCCGAGCAGTTTGTATGTGCTCAAGTCGGTCAGCTCCAGCATGTTGCGCGTGCAGGTAGCAATCTGACCTTCGAGCGTTTTCACTTTCGCCTCAGCTGCATCTGCGCTGAGTGTCTTGGTTGAGATTTGGGCCAATTCGACCTCCGTATCGTTGTTACGCAGGAGATGCCTTGCGGCATTATTTGTCCACTTCTGCAACTCAGCTGTGACTGGTCCAGTTCGCAAAGAAGTGACCGGTCCAGTTTTGGCAAGAACTGCATGGAGAGACTTCGCAACAATGCTCTAACATGACTGGTCCAGTTGACGAAAAAAGGAGCGGTCCAGTTTGAGCAAAAGCTGCATGAATAGAGGCTCGCGCACGCTGTGCAAACTGAGCAAGCGTTCACGATCTCTTCACTCTCGACTCCGTGGTGTCGTACGCCACAGCCGCTGGGCTGCGGGATTCAGCTTTAGATAGATCTGGGTGATTTAAGAGCCTTTGAACACGGGTCGAGAGAAATGGAAGTTAGGTCTTATACGTAGCCCAAGCAGCGTTATCTAGGCATCTCAATTATTGTTGAGTTGTCGTTCTTTACAACCTCTTACAATCATCTGCCAGAAACACTTTCTGGAAGATGAGTAAAGGCCGCTTTCCGGCTATTTTATGCGCGAGCTTTTGCGAGGTAATTGAAGGTGTTTAGAAAGAGAAGAGCGCTCGCTTGTCGCGGCCGGTCTCTGTGATCAATGTCCACTTCTCAAAAGCTGCTTTCGACTTTCTCCCTGTATTTAAGCGCTTCTTCGCGTCTTCCTGTTTTTTCAGCACATTCTGCCAGTCGGGTGAAGAGATATTGTTCGGTGCGCGGCTTGATGCCTATGATTGCTCCTATGGCGACCGAGTTTGCCTTCTGCAGAGCCATTTCCGACTGTTTCAAAATGTTGTAAGCCTTGTCGAATTGCGAGCGCCGCATGAGAATCTCACCCATATTGTTGAGCATGCTCACTTTCGAGTAATTATCAGTGCTTCGCATTGAGCTGGTCAGCTCGATTGCTCGCGTATAGCTTTTTTCCGCATCGACAAGTTTGCGATTATTTGCTTGAAAATCGCCGAGTGCAACCTCCAATGTTGCGGCAAAAGCATTGTGCTCTGTTCGTTCCCAGATGGCACAGGCTCGAGCGGCCAGGTTGTTTATCATTCTGGCGTTTTCTTCTGAGTACGGCATTTTCATGAGAAGTCGTGCTTTCCAGTAGAGAGCTTCAGTCAAATCCTGATCTCTTTTGGGCAAGGCTTTTTCTTGCTCTGCCAACTGCTGGTCCAGTATTTTCAAAGCCTGGTCGATTTGTCCTTCTTCAAGCAAAATCTCAGCGTGTGTCAACTGGCACCGCAGGGTATTGGAAGGAGATTTTTCTGCGGACTGGAAAGCTTGCTCGGCTCTTGCCAGCGAGCTGGCTGCTGCGGCAGGCTGGCCCAGTCTGACCTGGCATTCAGCCAGGCGCAGGAATGCCTGCCCCGCGCCCAGACCTGAGAGGGCATTTTCATAGCGGTAAATTTCGATTGCTTCATTGAGCGGAGCAATACTGTCTTCTGGATGCGACGCTACCAGATAGGCGCGCCCCAGGTCGGAAAGAAAGCGCGCTTTGGCTAAGGGCGGAATTGCTACTTCCTTGAGAATTCGGTAGCTCATGGTCATATAGATAAAAGACTTCTGTGGGTCTGTATTGATGAACATCGCCACAAGGTTGATTAAGGAGCGCGGCACGACCGGATCGTTCTCCGGAATAAATTCGCTTGCTTTGTCGTAAATTTCTTGCAGAAGGTCGCTGGCCTCCAGCAAATGTCCGTCTTGAATAAGCACTTCCGCCGCGTCATTGGCGTTGTTCAAAATAAAGATCGCATCGCGCCTGGCTGCCTGTTTTTTTGCTGGATCGTCGGACGCCGTCAGATTATCGGCTGATTTTCTTAGATCGAGAATCGAAACTGGCAATTTGCCTCTTTGATAATTGGCGTTATCTAGTTGCAGCAACCGGTCTTTTAGCTTTTGCTTCTCATCTTTGTTGTTTGTGGCAAAGGCAAGATCGCGCTGTCCCAGAAGGTTCTCCTTTACGCGCACTTCCCTTTGAGAAACAGGCAGGCTTTCTGCAAACCCGAGAGCATCTGCGTAATACTTGCCAGCTGCTTCCAACTCGCCGGCGTCAAATGCGTGTTGCGCTTTTAAATCCAGATCAGCCCAATATTTGTCGGTGAAATCAGTCACCAGCTGTGGTTTCATGATCACTGCTGCCGGCACAAGAGCGATTACGATCAGCCCGATGCCAGCCGAGCGTGAGTGTTTACCCAGTCCGCTCTTCAGGCGACGTCCAAAGGATCCGAACCTTGCTGCCACGCCGCTGCGTGATTGTTTTTCCAGAGAAATGAGATCACTCTCGAGCCGGTCGGCATCTTGATAGCGGTCTGCCGGGTTCTTTGCCAGGCATTTAAACACCACCTTTTCAATATCGGCTGCGTTTGGCGCCGCTTTCAACCTGGCTGCAAACGGCTTGGGTTGCTCATCGGTATGCATGCGGAAAGTCTCGAGCATCGAGGCTCCGTCGAATGGAACGTGTCCAGTCAGGCACTCGTACATGACGCATCCTAGAGAATAGAGATCCGAGCGCGCATCTACTCTTTCTCCCCGGCACTGCTCCGGGCTCATGTAATGTGGGCTTCCGAAAATTGTCCCTGTCAGTGTCAAACCTTTTCCGGCCTCTTCTTCCGGACGTGCTAAACCGAAATCGACTACTTTGGCGACGCTCTCTCCATGGGAGTTTTGCACGATCACGATATTGCTGGACTTGACGTCGCGATGAACGATGCCGTGCTTATGAGCGTAGGCTAGCGCTTGCACTACCTGCTTCATCCATGAAATAAATTCCTCGAGGCTGAGGGCTCCTTTCTGCTTGATGATTTCGGAGAGAGACTGACCCTGCAAGTATTCCATTACAAGAAATGGCTCGTCATTTTCTGTGGAATTGAACTCGAAAATTCTGACGATGTGGGGATGGTCTAATGCACCAATAGCTCTGCCTTCACGCTGGAAGCGAAGTTTTTCCTCGTCGGAATAATAGGCGCCGGAAAGCAACAGTTTGACAGCCACTTTCCGGCTCAGCACCAAATCGGTAGCAAGATACACTGCACTGGAGCCGCCGCTGCCTATGCGTGCTTCCAATTGGTAATGCCCGCCAATTATGGTGCCTAATGCTCGACCGTGCGATTTGGTTTTGGCATCCGAATGCGGTTCTTCATCGGGGTTTGTAAGGACGATGGTCGTGTCATCGCCCAAGTGAAAGTGCGGATCGGTTTCAAACCCCTGCACTTCTTCTTTTAGATTGTCGGACTTTTCGTCAGTCATACGACTCGTCGCCTGCCCCTGTAAATCATCTTAGACCATTGAAAACGGGCAAAAAGGGTCAGTACTAAAGCAAGTAGTATGATCTGGCAAAAGAATGAAAAGTCTGGATTATCGTGGGGGTGAGGCCGGCGCGCCGGGAGGTTGCCCACCCGTGCGCGCCAACACCTCAATCAGCCGATCAACGCAGCTTCGCCAGATTCTCGGCGATTTCTGCGACAGCGTTCGAGTGCCAGGCGACCATAGTCGCGTCCTTTCCGACATCGGCGCACTTGAGCTTGTCCAGACCTTCGGACATGATCTGCAGGCCCTTTTCTTTCTTTCCGGCGAGCACCATGCACTCGCCGAAATTCGCTTGCGCCAGAAAAACGCGATAGCTATCCGGCTGATTGTGCGCCTTGGCAATAGCGAATGCCTTTCGCGCATGACGAAGGGCGGCCTTGTGTTGACCGCGCTTCTGAGCGATAGCGGCTCGGGCGTTGTGGTAGCTGCTCAGAGAGGGTCCGTCGCTCTGACCGCTTAACGCAAAGAGCTTGCTGGCAGCGGCCAGATGAACCTCGGCTGCGTTCAGTCGGTCCTTTTCGATCCACAGAATGGCCAGGCTCACTTTCGCTTCGGCCTGCGCTGCCAGCAGCTGCTCGTCGCTCATTTCGTGGCTGCAATTGCAGCCTTTGTGGTGCTCCTTTTCAGACATCTCGGTGCTCCTCTTTGCTGCAGAACCGTGCAGAAGGCGGAGGAGTGCCAATGAGGCACTCCTTTTGGTTGCGGGTCGCATGCTAATCGCATGCTAGTTGCAGGGATTTACCGGTTTGGAAACAGATCACTCACTTGAAGAAGTGGATGATCATTCCGTAGCGGTGAGGCACTGCCGGCTCGTTGGCGACGCTGATCATGGCGATAATCGGAGCGACTATGCTCCAGATTGCCACGACGAAGAGCGTGACGAAGCCGACGAAGATGAAGCACAGCGGAATCGAGACGAGAGCGTAGAGCATCATCGTCAGCTGGAAGTTGAGTGATTCCCGCGCGTTCTGTTTCACCGTCTCATTGTCGGTCATTGCCAGAATGAGAATCGGCCCGAGAATGGCGACGAAAAGTGAGGTGAACAGTGCGCACAGATGCGAGGCGATCGAGAGGAATGAGCTTTCGCCCGTGGATGTGTTTGGCATTTTTGTGTCCTTGTGGATTTCAGCGAGCCATGAAGGCGTCGAATTTCTCGCTTCTTGCAAAACCGCGTTTGAGCAGTTCCTTGCGAAGCTCCTCCGGCGGAGTCGAGGACGTGAAATTGCCGGAAGAACATTCCCCGGCATCGTCCGGAAGGTGCGAGCTGATGAAGATAGAGACTTCCTGATCGTATTGGCATTGATTGCGTTCGAAATAGCTGACAGGCGTCAGGACGAACCAATATGGATACTCTGGACTGGTCTCGTCTTTGCTGTCCGAGACATAGAAGTAGAAATCTGCGGGCTCGAAGAGATTGGCATGCTTCTGGTAGAAAGCATACGCTTCATTGCTCTCGAGATTGTCCGCGACCGGCTGGTCGGCAGGCGAATCGTAGTCGAGATCGAAGAGCGCCAGTCCCTTGATCGTCGTTTTGACTATGGCGCCGTTTTCCTCGATCACCACTGCCTTGAGAGGCAGAGTCCGGTGATAGAAGAGGCGCTCGATCTTTTCGCCCTTCCGTCCCTTCTTCGAGACGCGCTTGAAGTCATCTGCTCCGGCTCCGAACTCAGCCGGCCAGGCGGCTTCGATGGCGCGTTTGCAGTCTTCTGTGGAGATGGCGGACATCTCTGAATTCCTTCTGTTTGCGAATTCTCTGCGTGTGATTTTGTGCTTGTGATTTTCTGCTTGTGAAATTGTGGGCGATCTGCGTTCGGCAGACCTGCCACAATTTCAGTCAGCGGCTACTGGAGCCAGGCTGCATACTTCGCGTAGGTCTTTTCTTTGTAGGCTTCGAGGTCGCTGGGGCTGATCACCGAAACGGTCTTGCTTGATGCCGTGGTGCCGTTGTATCGCGTATATGACCCGACGCCGTGCCCGATGTCGTCGATGTTGGAGCGTATGAAGCTCACCACTTTCTGGTCTTCGGCCGTAGCGAAAGCTGTCTGCATGAGCGCGTGTCCCAGGTCGCCGTCGGACAGAACCTTGTCGTTGTCGACGTCCAGGGCATTGAAATTGCTCAGTGCGAAAGGCGCCACCAGAGGCACGGATTCGAGATGTTCGCGAATACGCTGCGGCGCTGTCAGAGCCGTGGTCAGCGCACCTAAGAACATCCCGGCAGCGCAGCCGCCGAGCACTCCCCACGTCAGAGGCCAGGTGCGGTCACTGTAGATGTTGAATCCAAAGATAAGGGCAGGAATGATGAGGATGCCTGCCGCTATGACGGTGGCAATGACGGTCTGGCGAACCAGTGCGCGCCTGCCTTTATGCTCGTATGCACCCACGGTCATGCAGCCGAAAAGAGCAGTAAGAAGCAGGCACAGTAAACCGAAAAGCCCGAACAAGATGATTTCCATTGATGTCTCCATCAGTTGCTAGTTTTCGTTTAAGCGGGTTCAGTCTTTCTCTTGGCCCGCCGTTTGCGATTTCTTTGCGTCGCCGCAAAGTGCGAAGATTATGCCGCTCGTGAAAGACAGCAGCGTAATCGAGATCAAGGCGGCCGGCCAGTGATCGACGAAGATTGTCAGAAACACCGTCAGCCAGTTGGATATGGCGGTGCCGAAGAGCAGCGCCAGCAAAAGAAGCGCGAACGCAAATGGTTTCGCCTTTGTCGCCCATGCATACTTATGCAATCGAAGACCGGCGAACATGCCGCCAATGAGAGCTATTGCCGCCACTATTAACGGCAGCAGTTGATACTCATTCATCGAATCAGCTCCTTGTTTGATTGGTAGTATGCCGCGGAATCAGCGCGGAATTTACTTGCAAGCTGCGCGCCAGCCATCAGAAGAAAAGCAGAATGGCCGCCGGCACCATCATGATTAAGAGACCAATAGCGGTTAGCTTTTCAGTCTTCTATGTTTCCATCGAGGTTTCGGCGTTCTATCCGAACACCTGGTTTGTTTTTCGACGACTGTCGCAGAAGCAAGTGGAGCAGGAATGATTGGACACTCCTGCTCCACTGCTAATTTCCTGCAGGCAAGATATGCAGGAAAACGGGCTCTCAGCAATCTTCGCGACACTTACTGCGTCAGCGCGATTACAGTTCTTCTTATCCCGCCAGAGCCGTCGCCGGATATGCGCTTTCAACGATTTTCTTCGCATCCACCTTTGCAGGCAGTGTGCCGAAGGCATAGCCGCCTGCACTGGACAGACGCGAGGCAATGAAGGCGTTGGCAGATTCTTCAGATGCATCGCGCAACATGAGCGAGGCCTGCAGTGCCAGTGCCAGACGTTCGACGAAGCGCCGCGCGCTCTTCTCTCGAGCGGATGCGGCCGCCTTCGATGAAGGAGTCGACTTGAGCGCCTTGATGTCGTGCTTCACTGAAGCGACGAAAATGTCATAGCGGCGATTGCGGCCGAGGGCGCTGTCCAGCTCTTCGACAACTGTGTCCAGAGTGTTCGGGTTGGTGGAGACCGCCCGCAACACATCCAGGCAGATGACATTGCCCGAGCCTTCCCAGATGCCCAGCAGAGGGCTCTCGCGGAAAAGACGCGGCATCGGACCTTCTTCGACGTAGCCGTTGCCGCCCAAGCACTCCAGTGCTTCTGCCACCGCCATCGGTGCGCGCTTGCAGACCCAGTACTTGGCGATCGCGCTGACAATGCGCTTGAACTGAGCCTCTTTGGAGGAAGTTTCTGCCTGGTCGTACGAGCGCGCGACGCGCATCATCAAGCGCGTTGCCGCTTCCGATTCCAGGGCGAGGTCTGCCAGAACGTTGACCATGAGCGGCTGCTCGCTGAGCAGCTTGCCGAATGCAGCCCGGTGATGGCAGTGGTGCATCGCCTGCAGAAGCGATTGCCGCATCAAGGATGCTGAGCCGATGATGCAGTCGAGCCTCGTGTGGTTGACCATCTCGATGATCGTGGGCACGCCTCGCCCTTCCTCGCCGATCAAGAAACCGAGCGCATTATCCAGCTCGATCTCGCTGGACGCATTGGACTTGTTGCCCAATTTGTCCTTGAGACGCTGGATGAAGATGGTGTTCTTTTCCCCGGTCGGCTTGAAGCGCGGCACCAGGAAGCAGGACGGACCCTTCTGCGTTTGCGCGAGGATGAGGAACGCGTCCGACATGGGAGCCGAACAGAACCACTTGTGTCCGGTCAGGAAATATTCCTTGCCCGGACCAGCTTCGCCCACTGGCACAGCCTTCGTAGTGTTGGCACGCACGTCTGATCCGCCTTGCTTTTCCGTCATCCCCATACCGATGGTTACACCGGTTTTCTGGAAGTACGGAATGAAGCGCGAATCATACGTATTCGATGTGATGAGCGGCTCCCAGATGGCTGCAATCTCAGGCTGCTTGCGTAGCGCAGGGATAGCCGAGTACGTCATGGAGACCGGGCAGCAATGTCCCGCTTCGTTTTGAAAAGCCATGTACAGCAGAGCTGCACGCGCCACATGTGCGCCTTCGCGGGGTTCCGCCCAGGGCAGGCTGTGGGTTCCGGCTTCTATCGAAGCAGACATGAGATGGTGATAGCTGGGATGGAAGTCGACCTGGTCGATGCGTTCACCAAACCGAGAGTGCGTTTTGAGCACAGGCGGAAAAGTGTTAGCCTCGATGGCGCTTCCAATGCCGAAGGCGCTGCCGGCGAAAAAGCCGAAGCCCTTGAGCCTATCCTCAGCCCATTCAGCGCCGTAGCGCTTGATCAGGTCTTGCAGCAGAGCGTCGCTCTCGAACATGTTGTAGTCAATGAGCGGCTTTGCTTGGTTGAAGACAGTATGAGTTGCCATTTAATTGGTTTTCCTCACAGACTGGTTTTCATCCGCAAGAAAGGTGAAAGTCTCTCCGCAGTTCTCATCCCTGATTCCCGGGGCAAACGTGCTTCTCTTCGACACCGGAGTGTCTCGATTTGGCGTTTGAATAATTGCGCGGACGCTATTTCCTGGAAAAGTTCTCTGGGACTATAGCTACGATGGAGAGGCTTATTACTTAGCTGAAATATGGAAGAAACATCTATGAAGTGGTGTAAAGAGGAGCCTCGTAATAGATCTAAATAAAAGATATGACTGGCTTGGAAACGCTTTCATTGCGGCGGTTCTAGAAGAAACTACGCAGCGGTTCACCAAATTGTGTTTTGTTTTCCCCCGCTTCTCTTTATTGCAGTTTATCTATTCTGCATCGTGCGAACGCTGCATCACCAGGTACCGGACTGATGTCAAGCTGGAAAAGTGGACTGAAATTTTCTTGCTGTTTTGTTATTGAGGCGAAGCGGATAGAATCGCGATAATCAGCTTGAAATAAGCTTCCAGGTCCTTTCTTGAAATCGAATCAAGCATTGATTCTTCGCCTTCGTCAAAGGAATCTGCAATCGCTTCACGATTGTCGAGCAAGAACTGAATGAAGCTCTTCTCTTTCGCGTCACGTCCGGGAGTAGTAAGAGCATCTTCCAGCTCTGTGTATTCCAGGTATCCATTGCCGTTGCGATCGAGTGTGTCGAAGGTTTTGTAAGCAAATTCTTTGATGCGGGTTAGCTCGTAGGTCATTCCGCCCGAGGTACTTCCGGCGAACCATGCACTGTTTGGATTGTCAGCCATGCGTATCTCCCGCGAGCCTGCGTAAAGTGATGAAGCTTCCTATGATACAGACCTTTTGGGGTCTTGGTTCGCTTCAGCCTGGAATTAAGCATGCCCAACTGTGATATTCATACAGGGCAGCTTGAGGGATTTTCTCGAGAAAATCCCTCAACTTGTTGGTTGCGATTTTGAGCACAGGGTTGGCTTCTCGAGGTCTTATCAATTTTCTTGTTTTTGATGCTCTTCTGCAAATCACACCGGACTGGGTATCCCTGCCTCGTAATGTGAGGGATTTTCTCGAGAAAATCCCTCACATTGGAACGTTGAGATTTCGGGTCATTCAGGCTTAATTTCGACTGCGAGCATGGGTACATTGATGGAAGAAACCGACCTTTATTGGTTGCGGAGTTTGGGCGTGCGAGCTGGTGATAAGAGTCGAATCGTGGGCAACGCGCTTCTTGCGGCGGTTCTCCTTGCTTTGTGCGCCGGACCGGCTCAGGCACAAGCAGTGCAGGATCTCGTTCGCCGTGGCATCCAGGCCTATAATGCGCGGCAGTATGCGTCGGCCGTAAACAATCTGCAAGCGGCAGTCTCTCGCGATCCTGAAAACGATACCGCTCATTATTATCTCGGCAACGCTCTCATGGCGTGCGGCAATAAGCAGCATGCGCTGCAAGAATATTCGCGGGCATTTCAATACTCGATGGATGGAGAAATGCTGGACAACTGCGCCAGAGTTTTGGAGGCATACCGGCAGCCTCTGCCTCATCGTACGCCGCGAGCGCGCAAAAGCGCTCCGGGACTGAATCCTTACACGACCGGGTCGGTTCAGGAAATGAATCGTCTTGCTGAGACCCATTCCTCGCAGGCGCGTCGTGCGATGGAGAGTCATTCGAGTTCGCTCGATGTCTTTAAAAATGTGCCAGAGAACAGCGACGGTATGAATCGCGCCTGGGATGACTGGATCCTCAAGTATCGATACGCGTTCAACAATGTATTGAAGACTTATACCGGCTTGCGCAGGCGCTCCGGAAAGACTCGTATGGTTTTCAGTGTGAGCAGCGGTGGACGCCTGCGAGGGCGAATCGTCGACACCGATGCTCCCGTCTTCTTGACCGACGCTATGCTGGCCACGACACGCAAACTGGACGGAGATCCGGGGCTAGGATTTCCGGCGGGCTCTCAAATTCCTGGTTTCAATTTCACGATGACCTATGATTATGGGGCCCCTGAGGCTGAACCCACTACTGCTGCTGCTTTACGTACGACCAGCACCAGCGCTTCCTTGCGAAATCCCGGCGGTCAGTCCGCTGTCGCCGGCAAATTGAGCGGCAGCAAAGTGACATCAAAGCTCACGTCGACCGAGACATCGGCGGCACTATCGTCGAAGGGTATGCGTGCCGGACTTAAATTACCGCAGGGCGAGCGGGCTTCTGCTCTCGGAACCCTATCTACGACAGGAGTCAATGGCAAAATCGGCGCTGGTTCAACCGCCGCCGGATTGTCTTCGCAAATGGCGGATGGTCTGGCCGACACCGGGGAAGGCTCCCTTCCCACTGTCAGCACAGACGTTTCCGGTTTGCTTTTGCCCAAACCAAAAATGGAAGAGCTCAAGGCATCTCCTGCCAAGCTTTTGCCAGGCAAGAGCTCGTCTGATAGAGTCATGCCGAAGAGCAAAAACGTCAAAAGGAAATAGGAAGTCAACGGCAAAATACTACGAATATGGATCTTTCTTTTCTCAAGCAAATTGAAGGACGCAGCGGCGGGTCGCGAGGGCTCAGCAACGCTATCGCCAGTGCCATTGATGACGGCAGGCTTGTGGTCGGCGACCGAATGCCCTCCTCGCGCGATCTTTCTCTCTTTCTTGGTATCGCCCGTGCTACCGTCGTCGCGGCATATGATGAATTGATTGCCAGTGGTTATTTAAATGCGGAGCGTGGCTCCGGCACTTTCGTTGCCGGGGGCAAGGCTTTCAAATCGACTCAGCCCTCTGCTGCGCAGGGAGCAGTCGAACGCTTTGATTGGAGTGCAATTGGAAGTGATTATGCTGAACGCTTGAGAGCCCTGCCTTCTCAGCTGGAAGTACTGGGAGACTGGGATCCGCTCAACCATGGAGCTTCGCCGCCGGATCTTCTGCCGGTCAGGCAGTGGCGCAAAGTGATCATCAATCAGTTTATAGAAGAGTCGAGTACGATGCCTCATCACTTCATCGACATGCTCGGCTATCTTCCACTGCGTGAGGCTATAGCTGTTTTTCTCAGACGCACTCAGGGAATTGTCTGCGATCCAGAGCAGATTGTTATTTTTACCAGCAATCAAAGTGCGCTCAATCACTTATTCTCGCTTCTAGTAACGCCTGGTGATGTGGCCGTTTGCGAGGAACCATGTTATGCCGGTGTGCGCGAACAGTTTCGACTTAAAGGCGCGCATGTGGAGACTGTTCCTGTCGATGAGGACGGGATTATTCCTGAATTGCTACCTCAAGGAAAACAGGCGCGTTTTCTCTACTTGACGCCTGCCCATCAGGATCCCACGGGCGCGACACTCTCTGCTTCGCGGCGCGAGCAGGTGTTGAAGTGGGCCTATGAAAATAATGCCTGCATTATCGAAGATGCCTGGGATACGGATTTTCATTATGCCGGTGCTCCTGCTCCTACACTCTTTTCTCTCGATAAAAGAGAATGCGTGATTTACCTCTACACATTCTGGAAGACATTATTTCCTCTTGTTGCAACAGGTTTTCTCGTGTTGCCGAAAGGGCTGGTATCGCTCTTCAGAACAGCCAAATACATGTTCGACATTCCGATTCCGCTGATCGAACATAAGGCGCTTGCAGAGCTGATTTCGGAAGGCGAATTGGAAAGGCATATACGCAAGGTCTGGAAGGTTTTGCGCCGTCGCCGCCAGTCGTTCATCTATGAAATTACTATGCGCTTTGCCGGTTCGGTGGTTTTTCTAGCTGAAGGTGCGGGACTACATCTGGTGGCACGTTTTTCCGATCAGTGGTCGGCGGCCGTTATAGAATCTGCAGCCAACGAAGCAGGTATCCCGCTTACGCCGACTACAGAGTGTTATGAAGGTGAGCCCGCTCACAACGAGTATATGATTTACTTTGCAGTGATCCCAGAAGAGCAAACTGCCGAGAAGGTCGAAAAATTCAGCACGCGCATGTATGCCTCGATTTCTCCAGCCTGAGCACTATTTCTCTTTGAGAAAATCAGCGAAGTCTTTCGATTCGACGCTTTTGTCCAGTGCTTCGGCCTGAGTCATTACTTGCTGAAAACCCTTTGGCGCCTTGAATTCACTGTCCTCAACCAGTCGCTTTTCGAAACCGTACAGGACGATTTCTTTGACCTTGTCGTCATCGCATCTGGAAAATTCCATGGCAACCGGTATTCCCGGTCCTGCCGGAATGGCAAGGAAATTTGCAACCATGCGATAAGCCTGGCTTGAAAACCGTGCCTGCGGATAGAGCCAGATCAGACCTTTTTTCGGCAGCAGCCTCTTCCAAGCTTTGTCGGTGCCTCGGCTGGCTTCAAAAGTCTCCATGCTATGCACTTCGCATGGCAAGCCTCTAAAATTGGTTTTCTTCGAGGACGTCAGACGTAAGCTGGTTGGCGAACTGGGCCGGCACATTGCAGAAAAGACAGAAGGACCCATTTTCCACTGGTCCGGTTTGCATTGAAAATAGCGCTTGCTCTGCCGGTTGACATAAATCACATTCCAGTCAGGAGCGCTCATGATTAACGCTGTGTTTGACTTACGCAAAAGCATGTTCAGCCCTGATTTCCCAATAAGTATGTCTACGTCTCCTTGCATCTCGGAGTGTTCTTTGAGGAATACAGCCGGCTGTTTTGCGCTGCCTGAGGGACCCCAGAAGAGGCTTGTCGCTGTCGACAGAATACTGACGCAAAGCCATTTTTTTGCTTTATAAGATCTATCCACTGGCATCCGGACCGCTCTTTGTGAGTGCTAATGAAAATTAGAACCGATTGGCAATCTAATAGCCAATCGCATAGCCATAAAAGATGCTTGCTCTCTGTGAGTGGGAATACTATGAAGAGTAGTAGGAAAGCGCAAAAAAGAAGAGCAGCACTGGGCACGCGGTTACCGCTTGCAACCAGGCTGCTCTGAATGCGAGTCTAGGTCCTTACTCTGTCATCAGTCAGTGGTCAGTTCGGCTTGCTTCTCAACTTTCGCCAGCTCAACTTTGGCTGACCGGGACGGGACGTCCTGGGCCCAAAGCTGAGGATGCCGATGATGACGACGGCAACGACGACCGTGCAGACAATCATGCCTGCCAGGACGCCGAAGAGTCCGCCGAAGAAGCCTGTCACGACCGAGCCTGCAGCTCCTCCGATCAGCCCGGAAAAGCCTGCGGTAAGGCAGGTTGTGCGGGTCTGGTAGAGAAGATAGGCGAGACCGGTCGCGGCTGCTGCGGAGAAAACCGCGAACAGATACGGGTTCTGGAAGAAGGCTGCCAGACCGTATGCGAGACCACTGAAGACGGCGATGGCGCCAAAGACGACCAACGCGAGAATCAGGAAACCTTTTGCAAGACCTGCTGTGTGACCCATTTTTCTTATTCTTTTCCGGACCTCGAGGTATTGCTGCAGCCGAAGTCGAGGCCGAACCTTCGGGCTGTATCGCGGTGCATGAAAAGGCACTGCGAAGAGGCAATCACTTGGCGGCGAAAATCACCAGAAAGATCGCCAGGATGACGAGCGCCAAACCGGCACTGCCCTGGTCGTAGGCGTTCTCACCGTCGCGCTGCGCGCGGTAGCGGCTGGAACGACGGAAGGCGAAGAAGGCCGAGACGGCGGCGATGATGGCGCCGATTGCGCACACGATAGCTTCCACGCTCATGGTTGTCTCCCTTTATGGGGCGTGGACGTAAAGGAAAGAAGCGTCCGAAGCCAGACCACTTGCGGTGAATCTGGCTTCGGAGCCTCAATCCGGGGGTACGACAGGTGGCCGGCATCAAGCCTTGCAGCTATGATGCCGACCACCGCAGGGGAGAGCCGGGAGCCTTACTTCGCCTGGGTGCGGCCCTTGATGATGGAGCCGAGACCCTGGGCG
>CAZBOX010000002.1:71953-91743 GCA_964493595.1 uncultured Candidatus Obscuribacterales bacterium
TGAGCTTGTTGTTGCCCTTGCCCAGAAGGATGAGCACGTTGCGGCGGAACGACGGAGAAACGGCGCAACCGATGAGGGTACCGACGACAGCGGCACCGAGAACGTACGCGATAAGAGCCCAAATGGTCATGGTCTGATCTCCTGGTGTGCAAGCATCAGCTTGCGGTTTTGAAGAAAGCCTCGTGAGAGGCGGGTTTGAGCAGCACCGCCCGGTCGGTGCTGCTCGGTCGAGAACTCAGTACCGGGACTTTTCGAACACAGACAGCAGAGCGGGGACTTGCGTCCACCGCTCTGCGCCTGGAATTGCCGAACAACCGAAGTCGTTCAGCGACGGGTTACATCACTTCAGAACGTTTCCGAGAAGCTGGGCCGGAGCCTTACTTCGCCTGGGTGCGGCCCTTGATGATGGAGCCGAGACCCTGGGCGCGCTTGGCGGCCTCGAAGTCGCGCTGAGCCTGCGGGCCCTGGGCGTCCTCGAGCTGGGCCTTGGCCTGCTCGAACTCCTCGTTGACCTTGTCGCCCTCGCGAGCGATCTTGGCGCCGGTGGAGTTCATGCCCTTGAAGCTGTCGACCACGTCGGCGGCGCCGCGCAGGGCGCTGGTCGCCTTGGACTTGGCTTCGTGCGACTTGACGGTCAGCTGGAGCTCCTTGAGCTTGGCCTGGGCGTCGGTGACGGCCTGCTTGGTGACGGCGACGGTCTGCTCGATGGAAGCGACGGTCTGGGCCTGGATGTCGCGCTCGCTGGTGGCGGACTGGACATTGGCGGCCTGCTGCTGGACGATGGGGTCGGCTTCCAGCTGCTCGTCGGTGATGGCCGGGTTCTTGCCCTTGGCCATGCTGATGGCCAGGTCGAGGTCGCCGTTGGCGGCTTCGAGGGCGCGCTCCTTGTCGGCGAGCTTGTTGCGCTCGTTGTTGAGGGTGCCACGCAGGTCGGAAGCCTTGCGCGAAGCGCCGGCGACGATGCCTTCCTGCTCGGCGATCAGCGCGAGCTCACGCTCGATCGGCGTGGTGAGCTTGTTGTTGCCCTTGCCCAGAAGGATGAGCACGTTGCGGCGGAACGACGGGGACACCGCGCAACCGATGAGAGTGCCGACGACAGCGGCGCCAAGCACGTAAGCGATAAGAGCCCAAATGGTCATGGTGATTTCTCCTGTTTTGAGTCGCTCTGCGACTCGGTTGTTGCCCGGACGGGCACTGACACGTTTCGGATGAACGCCCCGAGCCGGTCGGCTGCGACACGCAGCCGTTCTCCCGGTCGGGGCGCTGCCTATCTGAAGGCATCAGATGCGGTTAGTCGCCGCATCCTGGAAGGCTGGGCGTCAGTTGACGCTCAGCCGCGACATCGCAAGCCGCAAGCGGCTGTCGATCAATCGAAGCCGTTGTTGCTCGTCGTGGTGGACGAGCTGTCGCTGAAAGGAGTGCTCACCGTGTTGGTGTCGCTCCTGGTGAAGCTGTCGTTGCTGGTGCGGCGTGAAGCTTCGGCGGCGGCGTCGGCCTGGCGTTTGGCTTCAGCAGCGTCGTCGTCGATCTTCTTCTGGATGGCCACCGCGGCCGCGATTGCCGTCGCCACTTCCTGCGCGGCTGCTTCTTCAGCTCGCTCCGCCGAACGGTAGGCTTCGCCAGCCTTGGTCTTGGCGTTTTCGTAGTCCCGGTTGTTGAACAGAGACTCGGCGGACGTCAGCAGTGCTGCTGCCGACGAGGTGTTGGCGCGGACGCCTTCACCGAACGTCTTGCTCGAGCCGCCGATGGTCTTCGACTTCTTGAAGGAAGAGCCGCGGACGCCGTCGATCTTCTGCTGAGCCTGCTCGATGGCCGCTTCCGCTTCCGTACCGGCCTTCTTGTCGGCAGCCGACAGTTCGCGAGCCTTCTTGCAGAGGTCCTTGCCGGACTCGGTACGAGCAGCGATGGCGTTCCAGTCTGCCTTGGCGACGGCGACGTCACGACGCGCGTTGGAGAGCGCGTTGCGAGCTTCGCCGAGCTTGCTGGTGGTCGCCTGACGCACGTACTCGTGCTTGCACTCGCCAGCCGCAGTGTTGACCGCGGTCTCGAGTTCGCCGATCGCCTTGACCGCGTTGTCGTACGCACGCTTCTCTTCGTCGATCTTGGAATCGACGCCCTTCAGCGTGGCGAGCAACTCGTCGGCAGCTTTCGCCGCCGCCGGCCAATCCGTGATTGCCAGAGCGACATCCGTCTGCTGGCGCGTCAGCACAGGCTGAGCGCTCGCGAACGTGCCGTCGGTTTTCGCGGAGGTCGTGAAGGCGTGATCCTTGAGCTTGCGCACGAGGGCGCCAGCCAGGTCTGCAGCCGCCTCGACAGTCGTCTTGGCGTGGTCGCGCAGGCGCTTCAGCTCGGCGAGCTTGGCGTGCACTTCCGTGATGCCGTCACGCGAGTGCTGGATGTCGCTGCCGATGCCTTCGAGCAGAGCCCGACCGGCGAGGTAGCGCTGTTCCAGGAATGCGGTCTTGATCTTGGCCAGCTCGCCGTCTGTCTTGTCGCGGACCGACTTGGCGTTGACGACCTTGCCCGGCTGACCATCGAAGTTCTTCTTCAAGAACCCGGCGTTCAGCTCGGCGACGGCGGCATCGCCACCATCGATTTCGGTCTTCAGCTTGACCAGCGCGGTGCGGATGCCCGGGACACCCTTCTGGATGAAGGCAGCCGCAGCCACGATCGTGTCGACGAGAGTCGCCGCTTCACCCGCTTTCTTCTCGCTGTTCGACTTCGCCTTGTCGGCGTCATCGAGCTTGCCGGCCAGAACCAGCTTCAGTGCCGAGGCGAGGAAGTCGCGCGCGTCACCGATCTGCTTGTCCGGGTTGCCGTCCGCTTCTGCGAGTTGCAGGTTGGCAGGCAGTCCGTCCGGCGCCTTGAAGCTGGCTTCCGGATAGGTGTAGTCGGCAGCCTTGCCGCGCGTATCTGCCACCTTCTTCGCGGCCGCATCGATTTGCGCAGCCGTTGTCGCCAGCGACTGCTTGAGAGCGATCGCCCGGTTGAGCGCCGCCTTCACAGCCGTGACGCCGTCTTCGACTGCCTGCGAGCTGTCGCGCGCCTCCAGCGGGTCGCTGTCCATGATGGCCAGGAAGGCGTCGCGAGCCCGGATGAGCTGATCGTAGCCGCCCTGGTAGGGGTCGAAGACCAGCTCGTTTTTGGCGAGCGCCGGCTTCAGCCCGTCCACTTCGCCCATCAGCCGTTCGATGTCGGCCTTGTTCTCGCGGACCTTCTCGAATGACTCCTTGAGGTCCTTGAGCAGGGTGCGCAGCTCGGCGTTCACCGACTCCATCTCCTCCATCAGGTCGGAGATTTTGTCATACGTCTTGGTGACGACGGCGCTGCCGAAGAGCGACTTCTGCTCGTCCGAGAGCAGGGCGCCCTGGACGGTGATCTTGTCCTGCGTGTAGGCCTTGATGACGGCGTCATAGCCGCTCCAGCCGAACGGGTTCTTCTGACCCTGGAAGTCGGCTTCAGCCTTGTCGAGGCGATCGGAGAGCACCAACTTGCCGTCGGTGATCTGAGAGTAGAGCGTCATCGCCTTGCGGACCTGGGCAAGCGAACGGTTCTTCAACCGCCCTTCCCAGCCCATGGTCTGGTCGAGGAAGCGCAGTCCCTTGTCCTGCAGTTCGACGTAGTTCTGACCCAGGGTGTTCGCGTCGGCACGCGCCTTCTTCAGGAGAGCCTCCGCCGCGGAACGCCGACGACGCGAGATGGAGAAGAGCGTGATCAACGTGACGATGATGATCAGCGGCGGACCACCATAGGTGACGGCGGTCATGATTGCAGCGTTGCGCTCGGCCGCTCGCTGGGCCGCGATGCGGTCCGCTTCGGCTTGCTGTCGCTGGCGCTCTTGCTCGGCGATGCGGTCCTGCTCTGCTCGCTGGGCGGCAGCTGCGTCGTCGGCGATCTTGCGATCGATGGACGCGTTGATGCTGTTGGCGATGGTGCGGAAGTAGCCGCGCACATCACCATTGCCCAAGAGGTGCTTGTTGCCGTCCATGTAGCTCTGCAGCGCAGCGTTGGAGACGCCGAGCGAGAGAGCACGTGGACCGAGGTTGCCGCTGCGCGCCGTCTTGGTCAGGTTGCTGCCGGGCAGCCCGTAGACCGTGACGAGCACGTAGTTGTCCGAGTTGAAGCCGTTGGAGCCCTGGAACCGACGCAGCACGCCGTCGGTCATCTGGCGACCGAAGACGGTGTTGTCGATGTTCTCAGAGCCGCGCTCGGCTATGACGAAGATGAAGCGCAGGCCGTGCTTGCGACCGGCCTGCTGCAATTCCTGCTCCAGCCCGCTCACGTTCACCGGTGTCGGTCCGCTGGTGAGCAGCGGGTCGACGTAGACGTTCTGGCTCGCATTGGGTTGCGGCTGCCAGGTGTCGGCGGCGAAGGCTTGGGTGCTGAGAGACAGTGCTGCTACCAGGAGCACCGGTAGCATCAGAATTCTGCCAAACAGTTTGTGCATGGTTCTTGGTCTCCAGTCATGTTGGAACGGAGTTGACTCGCCCAAGCGGAAGCGAAAGGCAGGGTAGTGCCTCTCGTATGCGCGTGGGTACGAGAATCTGGAGAGCTGGCAAAGGCGTGTGAAGCTAGCGATTGCTCGCTATCACACGACCTCTGACAGCTGCTCCGGAGGGTGACTTTATGCCCTACTGGACACGCCCGCTGCAATGCGAACGAGTGAAAACCGCGCAGCGGCTCTCACTCGAAGGCATTGGGATTTTATTGTTTGTTACGGGATAGTGGTGCTGTGTCTCTGGTCGAGGGCAATGGAAGTATGCCAGCACGGTAGCAGAAGAGGGTGCCTTTAAAGAAACAGGCGTGCGCAGCGACGGGCTATATGTCGCGGGCTTGCGGGCGACTGTAAGAGAACTGTTCTGATCCTCATAAGGGCGGCGAATTGCCCCTTTGCAACCTTGCGGTGATCTATTTTGGGGGATCTAGGAGAGAAATGGCATCACATTTCTTGAGGACCTCTAATCTGAGCCTGTCTAGTGTTGCTAGCACAGCCGGCCGTTACACTTGTAACTTCGGTCGGGTTTGATTTCGCCCTTCTAATAATCCTCATGACATTGATTGCGTTTCAGCAAAGGGGAGCAATTAGGAGGCAACCGCTTACCTACCTCGCGCGCGCGTGCAATAGCTTCTGCACTTATTACTTCTCCTCAGTGAGTCGGGGAATCACCGAAGAGTACGCGCGATATATAGTTCTTTGAAGAAAGAGAGTTCGGTATGTCCGGATATTAAGTAAGCAATCTGGCCCTGCGATAGCTATCACTAGACCTCTCTTCTAGCTTTCAACTCGAGAAGATTAGTCGCTTAATGCTTGAACTCAACCACTCTGGCGAATTTTCCATCTTTGCCAGCGCATAAGCTCTGCAACAGATGCTGAAAATGCAAAACACCCTCTCGGGTTGTGCGGTTTATCGCCATCGACTATTTCGTTGACGCTGCCCAGGGCCCCTTCATTTTCGAGGTTCTGGAAGAGAGGCTGCAGAAGAGCATCAACCTTTGCCAGAGTAGCCATTGTATTGCCGTGAACATTCACATAGGCCTCGAGGTAGAAGCCCAGTAAGTATGGCCAAGCTGTTCCCTGGTAATAGCTCAGGTCTCGGTGATACTGATCGGCATGAGCGAGCCCGCACCCATAGCGTCCTTGATAGCTCTCGTCAGCTTGCGCTAGTGTGCGCACGCCGGCCGGAGTCAGTAGAAACGCATCCACGGCCGTAAGGACCGCTCTTTCCTGTTCTCTGTCCAGGGCTCTAAATGGCATGGCCACTGCGAAAAGCTGATTCGGCCTGAGGGTGTCGTCATTATTTCTGTCGCCCTTGCCACGCCCGTCTATAACGTCATAGAGATAGGCTGCATCAGCATTCCAAAAACGTTGCATGGACTTATGAGCCTGCTCGCGCAAGCGTTCCATCTGCGTAAAGATGGTGCTGCTGACACCTTCTTGTTGCGCGAAATTGACGCAGACGGACAGGAAGTTTAGCCAAAGCGCCTGTATCTCAACTGGTTTGCCGGCTCTTTCCGTAATGGGAAAATCGGCCACTTTGCTGTCCATCCAGGTTAGAGCCTGATCGCGCCGGTGGCACAGCAGGAGCCCGTCTTTGGGGTCGACTCTGATACCGTCATTGGTGCCACGGATAAAGTGATTAGCGGCCTCCTCTAGCAGCGGCAGCTGATTTTTTAAAATTTCACGGTCCTTTGAGGCTGTCACGTAGTGATGCAGCGCCCAGGCCCACCAGAGTGTGACGTCCACGGCTGAGTATTCAGGCTCGCCGGAACTTTCCAGATAGCGCAGCGGCAGAAGACCGTCTCGCATTCGAGCGGAATGATTGAGCAAAATTTTCTTGCCCTCATCATACCGGTATGTGGACAGAGTCAGTCCCGGAAGCGATATGAAACTCCAGCGTCCGAAGTCCGAGAACCAGGGATAACCAGCCAGAACCGTCAGCTTATCTCCATCTGCCCTGTCCTTGACGATGAACTGATCGCAGGCGACCGAGAGTAAGCTATTCTGCACGTTTTTCGGCAAAGCAGAGCGTTCGAGCATGCTGCGTTGCCGCTTCAAATTGACTGCCAACGGCTCATTCATGTCGGCAATCTCGGCCGGACGATCGAGCGAGGCCGCCAGCATCAGCGGTTTGTCGGCTGCCAGTGCCGCGTTCAAAGTTCCTACAAGCAGCAGGTCTTCAGAGTCTTTCTCCCCTCTGGCTGTCTCTTCATGCCAGACAAAATCCCACCACCACTGCCTTTGCGGTTCGTAATCGCCGTGGGTCCAGGAGAGACAAAGCCGCCTGTCGGCCTCGTTTATGCGAACAACAGAGCCCTTGGGAGAGACGAATTGAGGATAGTGAAATTCCGACGAGCCGTGTACCTGGCTATGGAACGAGCGAAAAGCCGCCAGTACTCGAATTTTGATGCGCACATCCGGCTTGTCTTGCGGGTGCCCGGGGACGAAATAATAGCTCGCATACAGCTCATTGGTGCCCCATTTGAGTGTCAGCTGTTTGACCAGGTAATGAATGCCGATGTTATAAACCCAGGTTGGAGTCGGCAAAGTGGTAAAGGACTCTATTAATTTGTAGCCGCTCGGCGACACCACCCCTGATGCCCACTCATTGGTTGTCAGCTCATATTCCTGACCATCGACCGTCACGATTTCATCAAGCTTGCTGAGAATAATATGGCGATCTCTGGGCGGGTTCAGCGCCGAGACCAGAAGTCCGTGATAGCGTCTTCGATTAGCGCCGGATATCGTGCTGGAAGAATAACCACCCAGTCCATTCACGACCAGCCATTCTCTGTGGTCGACAGTGCCGGAGGCAGGATACCAGACCGGCACTTCGTAAGTGAGGTCCGGATGCTTTTGTTTTAGCCAGCTGATCAAACCAAAGGTCATTGATTCGATCCTATCTTCTTGCCATGACGTTTGCCATTGATTTCTGATGAAAAATTGCCCGTTAAACTGTTTCTCGCACCTTTCAATTCGTGTCCGAAAATAACCGTTTGGGTATAGATGCGAAAGGGCAGCCCCGTTTGGTTTTTTTACGACTTTCGCCGAGGACAGTCATTGCCTCCCCCAGAGAAACCGCAAAACAGCGACGGGTTACCGATTACACAACCGCTCAAGCCCTGGCAGCAGGGGTATCGTTTTGACCTGAACGGAAAAGACGGCACAATAATTACCGGTGACGGGTCACCTACCAAGATGGAAGTATTGCCCGGCGTTCTCAATCAATCCGCCAGTGCGGATGCATTGTTGCCGCAGGCGAAAATCGAAGAGATTCCGGACTCCTCAGTAGGATCGCCCCCTCTTCTCGAGAATCGTGGTTTCATCGATCCCACCCTGCGTTCGATTTCGGCGCGTTTTGCCTATCTGGCTGCAACAAATACTTTGACGGCAGACAATGCCTCGATTGCGCAAACTTTGAGAAAAGCCGGTCCAATGGGAGAGCAGCTTCTCGGGCGATTTGCCGAGATGGAAAAGCTGGGCTGGAAATTGCAGCCTATTGGTCTTTCCGACCGCTATTTGCAGCTGGAGAGGCCCAATCTTCTATCCAGAATGGGCAAGTTGATGACTGTGTCGGGCTATCACTACGATACTTTTAAGGGCGAAAGTCTGCGTACAGTCGGCTACAACAACGTCAATAATATGCTGGGCAGCATCATGGGCTCCAGCTATGCAACGGGCGATACAGTCAAACATGTCAGCTCCATAGTTGCCCATGAAATAGCACATCACGATAAGACCCTGTCTGACTTCAAGGACATGTCCAAATTGACTGTACCTGAGCAGCAGACTCTGGCAAAACGCCTTCTGGCGACAGAAACGCGCGCCATTCTCACACAGCTGCATGTAGCGGACCGTGTGTCAGACTTCCATCTGACTAATGATTCTCTTCGCGCTGCGCTGATAAAACGCGACTTGGGCGGCTTTATCTATGATGCCTGGGGTAAGTCTGGTTCGACTTACAAGTCGTTTGCCTCGATAAACCGTGATTATGCAAAGACGTTCGTCAATGATTTCATCGACGACCTTGCTTCTAAAACGAAAGCCAGATTCAATACCGACCTTGTAGACGGGAAGTCCGGCAGAGTCGGTTTTTTCGATCTTAATGAAGGGACAGGAAATCGGTTTGGAAATATCCCCGGTGACGAGGATTTGTTCAAACGCATGAACACACCTATTCCCGAATCACAAGCCGCTGCCGGACGATTTGCCGCTTTCATGGAATCGAAATCGGGCAGAGCGCTTGGCTATGGATTGAAGGGTGCGGCTGCGCTCGGTCTGGTGGCTACTGCTGCAGATTTGAAAAGCGCATATGGAGAGAGCTTTTCTAAAGGCAACGCCAGGCTGGCGCGTGTGGGCGTGGATTGGGCCGGGTTTGAAGCCGGTATGATGGCTGGTTCTCGGCTTTCCTCAGCGCTGGCTGTTTCTGCGAAAGTGAAACTACCAGTGATGGCTATTCCTCTGGCGGCAATTTCTTTTGGAATCGGAGGGTCTTATCTTGCAGACAAGACTCTGGGCGAGAGTACTGAAAGTTATCTCGGTCGTCGTTTTCCCAACTCATGAAACCTGCAGCTGTCTGGCGAACTCTTCAATCGCTTTGCTGAGCTGATTCTCGTCGATATTGGCGTAGCCTAGAACATATTCGCCCTGCGGCCACGGCAAGCTGATGTAATTGGCTCCTGTCGAGCGGAAAGGAACACCGCAAGCAAGGGCTAGCTCTCGCAAGCGATCGGAGTGAATCTCGGGCGGGAATCGCAGGGTCAAATGCATGCCCGCGTTTTCACCGACTACTCTGACCTGCTCACCGAAGCATTTGAGAATCGTTTCGGTAAGTTTTTGCCGCTTGCGGTCATAATGCGTTCTCATGCGCCGGATATGGTGCTCGAGCGAGCCGTCCGTAATGAAATCAGTGAGCGCGAGCTGTTCTATGACAGGTGAATTATGGTCGGCCATGCGCTTGGCCCAGCAGTATGTGTGAATCAGTTCGGGCGGCACAACCATGTATCCGAGGCGCAAAGAAGGAAAGATCAGCTTCGAGAAAGTGCCTGTGTACATTGTCACTCCGCTGTCATCCAGTGCGCTGAGAGCCGGTATGGGCAGTCCGGAGTAGCGAAATTCGCTGTCGTAGTCGTCCTCAACGATGACGGCATTATTTTCGCGCGCCCACTGCAGCAGTTTCAGCCGTCGGGGCAGCGGAAGCACAACACCTGTCGGAAACTGGTGCGAAGGGGTCACGTAGATAAGACGGGCTTGGAATGAGGTCAGCTTTTCCAGCTCGTCAACGCACAAACCGCTCTCGTCTACAGGAATGGGCGCCAGCTTTGCACCACAGGCGGAAAGCGTACGGTGGGCGCCGAAATAACAGGGGTCTTCAACAATGGCCACATCGCCGCGGTTTATATGCGTGCGGACGATGAAGTCCAGAGCCTGCTGCGAGCCGCTCACAATAATCACCTGCTCCCAATCGCATTTGACTCCGCGGGCCCGCCGCAAATATTCAACTATAGCCTCGCGCAAGGGTTTGTATCCGCCGGAATCTTTGCTGTATTCGAGCGCTTGCATCGAGGACTCTTCGGTGTGCTTCATCAGAAGTTTGCGCCATTTCTTCAAAGGGGCTTGATCAAAGGCGACCGAGCCGCTGGTCATCAGCCTCCCTTCGGTTTCAAAATCGCCCTGAGCGGCCAGATATTTGCCGAATTCGGAGAGGTGGTCATGATAGCGACGTCCGTTGGGATCGCTCTCTTTGACCGATTCTCTGCCTCCCGCAAAGAGCAATTTATCCGGCAATTCGTTGGAGACATAGGTGCCGCTGCCGGCGATGCTTTTCAGATAGCCTTCGCTGAGCAACTGATTGTACGCAGACGTAGCTGTTGTGCGAGATATGTCCAATAAATCAGCCAGTTCACGGCTGGACGGCACTTTCTTTCCGGCAGCCCATTCCCCGTTAAGAATGAGTCTCCTGAATTCTTCGTATATCTGGCGATGAAGCGGCACACCGCTGCCAGGGTCGAGGCTGATTTGCAGGTCCATGATGCCGCGAACGGGGGAGAAGGGGCGCAGAAAAAATACTGACGTCTATTACTTCTTGCCACGAAATCATAGAATCTTGCACAAATCTTTCGGCGGATTCGTGCGGATCGCAAATGTATGACTATAGGATATAGCAGAACAGTCGGAAAAAATCAGACGGGAAAATTCAGAGATCGAAGAGTGAGTGATCACCCCCGATTTCCAAATTCTCCCGTCTGCGAGTTGACATTACAGCCTTGCCTAAGGGCTCTCGAGTCGACGCTCTATCGAGGGATCTGAGTCGTGGAGAGCGGGAGCCATGCCCCCTTCTTCTGCGACTTGTTGATCCAGGTCCACTTGTAGCGGACATTGTTGAACTCCAGTCGGAAATACAGACCGAAGAACTCCGCAGCCTTGCCACACGCGTGGAACGAATCAGCGAACCAATCCAGCGAAACAATTTCCTTGATGCTGGCGACCTTTTCGTCGACCTGCATCTTCAGAACGATTTCGCCCGTGGGCTTGCTGTGACCGGGGTGCCGATCCACGTCCACCTGCACTTCCGCGCTCTTGATGGCGAAGTTGACGCGGTCGTGGGCGGCGTTGTACCACCAGTTGCGGCGTGCCAGGGTGTAGTTGCCGATGCCGACGCGGCGCAGGCGGTTGAGCTTGACCGCCTTGTCCTCGCGGACACGACGTTCGTCACCGATGCACTTGTCGGCAATCACCAGGATGGCGTGCGCGGCACTGTAGATGCCGTGCTTCAATACGCGATTCGAGCGGTGGTGAACGATTAGCTTGCAGACCGGTCCCCTGAACTCCAGAGGCACACCGCGCTTGCTCAGGTAGTCGTTCATGACGCGCGCGCCTTCCTGATCGTGGTTGTCGATGTCGATCGAACGTCCCACGTCGTGACTGCGCAGCGCCACCGGCAGAATGAACTCGCGAGTGACGTCATCCAGCAGCGGACCGAAGACCTGCTCCAGTTGAGGCAGCAGAGACTTCATTCCGAGGTCGTGGACTTCTTCACCGTGTTGAGCGTCATGTCGGGTCTGCCACGAGGAATTCTTGTCCCCCGCAGCGTAAATCTCGAGATACTCGCGATCCTTAGGCATGGCATCGCGAATCTCGATCAGTCGAGATAGTTCCATTGTTCTTACTTTTCTCCAGTTTTTCTAGCGCTCCGCCACCCGGCTGGAACGCTGTTTTCGTTAAGTCACTTCGGATGGATAAGTGTGAAACCCTCGCTCCGTCGAAGGAGTGGAAACATCTGGGCTGGGTGCAAGGTAGGTGCGGCCTTCAGGTCCTGATGTCTGTGTCTCCTTGTGCAAGTGCGAAAAGAATGGGTTAGGCCTAGAAACTAGCGGTATAAGCTTATGAAGAGCAATACCTATGCTGGAGATTTATGCCTAGCATGGCTTACAAGTCTTTGACCTAAGCACGTTTAAAGCCATAAATGGGCCTGACCGCGCTGTGCATAGTTGAGTTAATTGCGCGAGGGACTATCGATTAGTCCTGATGTCGTCTATGGTGCCAAAAAAAAAGCGGCACATTTTCAGTGCCGCTTTCTGAATTGTTCGCAGGACCGGTGCTGCCCTCGGTATTGACCATCCCTGGTCTCTCTCTCTGGAGTACCTGCGTCGTGTGTTTCATCTACGTCACCGCCCCCTCAATTAGGGGCGTTTGCAGACAAATTCATACTAGCGCAGATAACAGGCAGCCGTCATTGGTGAAAGTACGAAATCTGTGAGAAATCTGTAAAATTCAGCCTTCCGATGACATTTGGCTCTGCAATTCATTCAGGAGATGTTCGATAAGAACCTCAGCCTGACTGCGTCCTAGCTCATCCCAGTGCGGCACCTTGAAACGACTGACAGAGAAGCTATCCGCTTGTTCGTCCGACCAGCCGACCAGATCGAGGGCGCGACCGAGTATGGTCAGATAGTTCTGGTCTGTGATTTCACCCAGGAAAGGTCCTTTCTGAGCCGGCGCTGGAGGCGCTTTTGGTGGTTCCGGTGGCGCCGGTGGTGCAGGCTCCGGCTCTGGTGGGGCTGGTGGTTCAAACGGCTGAGACGGCGGCGTCGGCGCTGGTCCGGTTACATATGGAACCGGAGGCGGAGTCAGAAATGGCGACGACGCAGAGGGTGTCGGCGTTGGGATAAAAGGAGAAGAATCTGCAGCAGGCGGTGTGAATGGTGTTCCGCCTGGTCCGGGCACGGGAGGTGCCGGTGGCGCCGGTGGTGGCGGTGGCGGCGGGCTGGGCTCCTGTGAGAATAGCGGTTCGGGCGGCTTGGGCGGCTCCGGGGCTTTCGCGGTCGCGTCATGTACTGATTGAATTACTGACGAGAACATGTCCTCTGCGGGCGAAGGTGCAGAAGGTGCAGAAGGAGCCGAAGCCGGTGCGAAACTCGAAATAGACGGCGACTCTGCCGGTCTGTTTGATTCGGTCATTGGCGGCTCTGGTGGTTTTGGCGGAGCGGCCGGTTCGCTTGGACTTGCAGAAGTGGATAGAAATGGAGATGACTTGAACGGATCTGCCGGTGTTACCGGAGCAGCGGCCGCCGAAGTTTCACTGACCGGAGTGAAAGAGCCTGAAACTGTGGGCGCTGCCATTCCGGAACTTACAGGGGTAATGGTCGGGGCCGGGGGAGCAGGAACTTGCTCTTCCTCCTCCTCTTCTTCATCTATGTCGGCTGTCGGTGCAGGTGCTGTCGAAGCAATAATCTCCTCCTCTTCGGATTCGATTTCGTCCTCGAAATCTTCCTCCTCGAGAAGAGCGTCGGCTTCCTCTTCGCTCATGCCTGCCGGCGCTGTGGCAGCCGGCGGGGCGGGAGGAGGTGGTGGCGGCGGCGGTGCTGCATTAGGTTCGCCGATTATGCTGCGTCGCTCCGGAGCCCCCGGAGGTGTGGATAATCCCGAGCCGGGCGTTGAAAATGCGCTGGACGAAGGACCCACTTCAAATGTCGACTCTTTGGGCACCGCAGGAGCGCCGATAATGGACGTTCTCTGGGGCGGTGGAGCCGGAGGAGGGGGCGGCGTGAATTCTACGGGTGGACCGGCTGAAAAGTCAGGACCGATCGATATTTCTTGCGGAGGAGCCGCTTTCGGCTCCGGTGCAAACTCTCGCTGTACCGGCTGCCAGGGAGAGGAAGGCTCTCCTTGCAGCTCCTGTTTGAGAGTGATGGAGATGAGCAATTGCCTCAATTCATCGATTTGTCTTGAAATCTCGATGAAACGACGCTCTGTAAAATTGCGAAAACCAATCAATGCTTCCGAAAGCACTTCGGGGTTGCCGGGAGGCGGCGGTAATCCAATTAGTTTGGGAGTGACAAGCCCTTCAGCCTCTAGTTGCGGACGAATTTGAGAGGTCGGCCAGCCCTGCTCGACAAGCTCTTTGATACGCTCGAGTACGGACATGTCCTCGGAGCGGTACTGCCTCTGCTGACCTCGTCCTCGCTTAATTTCCAGACCGAACATCAGCTCCCAGCGTCGGAGCTGGTGAACTGAAAGCCCCAATTTGGCGGCTACAGCGTTGATTGAAAGCATATCGGCTTGGGACATGAAACGACTCCGGAAGTAGGTTGTTCTTACCATTATATACACTAACTAGCGCAGGTGGCGCAGCTCCGATACTTGCTTATTGAAAACGTCTGAAACGCCTAACTACATAGGGTTTCTAGCCTATTAATTTCGGAGCTCGTCTCCCTTTTTAATGACCCCAAAAGATACGAAATGAAGTAGTAGAAATTATCGAAAAAAGGAGGGGCACCGGAGTGGTGCCTCTCCTTCCGAACACGTTTTCAATCGAAGTCAGTCACGACTTCTCCAAAAACCTCGGTCCGGGCGAGTTGCTGGCTCAGTAGCCGTCGATGACGTGCTGCCGGCCGTAGGTGTCGCGGTACACGTAGGCGCCGAAGTAGCTGTCCCAGTAGGCGGTCACGCGAACACGAACCGGTCGATCCTCCCAGCCGTAGCGGGTGCGGATCTGCCGATACTCGATCACCGTCACCGTGATGGTACGCGGGGCGCGGTCGTAGAACCGGTCATCGTAGTAGTAGCGGCCGCCGCGGTAGTCCGGGTAGCCGTAGACGTCGCGGCTGGGATAGCGACGATAGTCACCGCCCCAGTGGTCGCCGTGACGATAGCCACCGTGACGATAACCGTAGCCCCAGTAGGGGCTGCCGCGATGGCTGCCGATCGAAACGCCGATGCCGCCGGGACCGACATAGACCCCAACGCCCTGAGCCTGCGCCGACGTGGCGCTGAAGCCCAGCAAACAGCCGACAAACGCGAGAGCAATTGCTAGCTTTCTCATACAGTCTCCTGTGATATCTGGAGCGACGAAAACCCGCCTGTGCGCTTGCCTCGCACATGCGTGAACTCGTTAATGCTCCGGTAATTGGTAGGTGAAAGTTTTTTGCCAAGCCAAGCCTACCGCTCGGTTCAGCAAACTTCTGGCTGCCAATTTGAAACGACCGTGTCTCGACCATTCGCGTTCGCGAACAAGAGGAGAATTAGAAAGGTGGCAAGGGTGTGCGCTTTCTTTGCGGTAGTTTGCGGATTGGTCTTGGAATAAGAACAGAAGTACTCTCAAGCTAGCAAAGCCTGAGAAGCTAACTCAATGGCAATTTCTGAGACTTTATGCCTAAGTGTGGAAAACACCATGCTCACTTTACAATTGGCATTGCAAGATAGGCGTCTTTTCAGGTTTTGAACCGACCTGCGCTAATGATGCCAGCGATTGCATTGCAGCAACATCTCCTCGACTGCTCGTCAATTCCACTCGCTCGGTTAACGGTTTGGCAAGATCTCTCGATCAAGCCAGGACAAAAAGCCGTAATATATGGGCTCGCTAATGTTCGGTACAGCGCTGTCTTGTGCCGCACAAAATTAAGTCGGGCGCGAACACAAAGGTCGGCAAACATGAAAGAAAACGCGAAACGCGCAATTGTTCTGGTAATCGATGGCTGCGGTATCGGCGCGGCTCCGGATGCGGAAGCTTTCGGCGATTCGAAGAGCTGCAATACACTTGCCAATACTGCTCATAAACTGGGCGGATTGAAATTGCCAACGATGGAAAAACTGGGCTTGGGCAATATCACAGCCATCGACGGCGTCAAACAGCTGGATCAATGTTTTGCTCGCTTCGGCAAACTGGAAGAATCCTCGAACGGAAAGGACACGCAAACAGGTCACTGGGAGATGATGGGTCTTGTCAGCGAACAAGCCTTTCCACTCTATCCGCATGGTTTCCCTCAAGACTTGATTGACGCGTTCATAAAAGAAACCGGCTGTAACGGGATTCTCGGAAATAAGCCGGCATCAGGAACGGACATACTGGAAGAGCTGGGCGAAGAGCACAAAAAAACCGGATTCCCGATCGTCTACACATCCGGCGACAGTGTTTTTCAGATTGCCACCAATATTGAAACCACCGACCTGCCCACCCTTTACCGTTGGTGCGAGACAGCGCGCCGCTTACTGGACGGACCGCACCGGGTCGGTCGTGTTATCGCCAGACCCTTCAAGGGAAGCAAAGGAAATTACACAAGACTGGGCGGCGATCGCCGAGATTATGCCGTTCCACCTCCGAAGAAAACGCTGCTCGATATTCTTCTCGATCAGAAAATCGGCGTGTACGGCATCGGCAAAATCGAGGACATCTTCGTCAAACAAGGTCTCAGCCATGCAAAACACACCGGCACCAATGCTGAAGGTTTGCAATTGACGCTCGATGCCATAAGCGGCAAAACAGATTTGAGCTCGTATAAATTGAGCCCGACAATGCCCGATGATATCCAGATGATTTTCACCAATCTTGTTGATACCGACTCGCTCTACGGGCATCGCAGAGACGTGGGCGGATATGGCAAGGCGCTTGTGGAAATCGACAGTTGGCTGGATCGAATCGTTAAAGCAATGCGTAGAGAGGATCTGCTCATCATCTCTTCCGACCACGGCAACGACCCGACCGCTCCGGGCACCGACCATACCCGTGAATTCGTTCCTTTCATCGGTTATTCGCCTGCTTTTGTCGAGGGCGAAAAGCCCCTGGACAAGGGCAAAGCCAATGTTGGAACCCGGAGTGGATTTATGGACATGGCAGCGACTATTGCCGACTGGATGGACATCAAATGGAGCGGACTGGGAAGTTCCGTTCTAGAAGGTCAGGGCGCCAAAGTTTAAGTCTGTGTAGATTCTGCAGAGCGAGGATTATCTAAGTGTCAGCAAAAAAACTAATCGACTTTACCGGACAGGCTGAAGGCTTTCAGAAGCACGATCGTTTCGGACAAAATGTCATAGACGAACTGAGAAAAGACGGACCCGGCGGAGAAGTCGTAGTCATCGACTATGCCATTGGTTTGAGCGAACCGGCAATTGTTTCGGACCACCTGAATTTGACCGGTTCAAGCCCATTGAGCGGTCCGAATAATCCGATCGGCGAGCGCTTTCCCGTCGTCAACGGCATTTATGTTTGTGAAGATGCAAAACTGCCTCAGCCTCTTCAATCGCTGAAGAAGGTCGTGATAGCAGGACTGAAAGACGGCGTCAAAACTGGCGACAAGGAACTCGAGCTGATCAAGTCGCTGGGAGCGGACGCCTTTTGCAAGAATGTCGTTCACACCATGATTGTCGCTGCACATGCCAAGAAAACCGTTCTTGCTGTCGTTGTGCCAGAAGGCAAATCGCTCAGCGCGGAGCTGCTTTCCGCTATTGCGCAGCTGAATTAGAAAGAGACCATTGAGATTGGCTATCGATTGAAGCGAGGGTTAAATGAGTCAAGCAGTTGTAGACAGGGCCGAGAACGCCGTGGCCTTTTTGAAGGAGAAGATAAAGGGCGTTCCTGCGGCCGCTGTAGTTCTAGGCTCCGGTGTCAGTGTGCTCGAGGGGCTTGTGGACAGTGAAAGTTTTCCTTTCCTGGATGTTTTTGGCATCTCCCCGAGTGTGCACGGACATTCCGGTACGGTCACGGTCGGTCGCTTGAGTGAGGCTGCTGATGCGCCTCTCATTGCTGTATTCCGCGGACGCTTTCATCTCTACGAAGGGCATGACTGGTCGGTCGTCACACTCGCTGCCCGAGTAGTTGCCCTCTGGGGCGTGAAGAAATTATTGCTGACCAATGCAGCCGGCGGGCTCAACAAGGATTACCATGTCGGTGATCTTATGGTTTTAACCGGTTATCGCGACCATCTCAGTCCCGAGTACAAAGAAAAAGGTCTTCTTCCCGCCATCGAAAAACCAATAACGAAATGTTCTAACGCCCTCAGCGACGAGCTTCTGAAAGTCGGCGAGCAGCTGGCCAAGGAAGACAGCGAGTTTAGACCATTGAGGCAAGGTACCTACTGCGCTCTTACTGGACCGAATTACGAAACCATGGCTGAGATCGAGATGCTCCGCCGCTTGAAAGGCGATGCGGTGGGCATGTCCACGGTTCCTGAAATGCTTGCCGTACAGGGCACTGGAACAACTTCTGCCGCTGTTTCAGTAATCACCAACGTCTGGCGCGAAGATGAGCCGATGGGCGGCCATGATGAAGTCCTCGAAGCTTCCAAATTAGCTTCGAAGCGCCTCGATCAGTTGTTTAGAAAAGTGCTTTCGTAATTCTTCTTGCTTAGGCAAGGACTTTTTTCCAGTTTGCTGAAACAACTAATTCATATAGTTGAGTGGTATTCAAAAAAACGAATGCCCCGTTGGAGAGGCATTCGCCGTGCCAGACCCGTCACCCGGCATCAATCGAACAGCCAATGCTGTCGACGATGCCGGGCTTCGGGTTGCTCGAAAAGGTTTTACCTGTTTACCTGAGCCAGCCGCAGATTACTGCGTCTGGTGGTCCTGGCAGTGTCCGCAGTTGTTGCAGCACTCGCCATGCAGTGGCGAGGAGCAGTTCCAGCAGGCAGGCACCGAACCCGGAAGGTGATGGTCGTTGGTGTAGACGACCGGAGGGGTGGTGCTGCGAGCGGCGCTTTCCTGAAGCTTCTGCTCCAGAGTTGCTGCGAATGAAACAGGGTCCAGGAGGTGGAACTTGAACGTTCCCACCACCTGTCCTTCCTGGCTGTCGCGGCGCACGAGCACCGTCAACTCGCTGGGGAAGGGGTTGCGACCCTGACTTCTGTTGCCACCGATGAGATGACGCAGAAGATTGCCGGCGCCGGACGGCTTGGAAGCCGTGGGCACAGCGATTGTCGTCGGCGCTTCGTCGAGCGCGACACAGAAGACCTCCTCACCGTCCACCTCGATGCAGGCGTGGAAGCCAGGCTTCTGCGCGAATGCGAGCATCTGAGGCATGGTGCCCGGGGGCACACTGACGAATGTGGTGGTTCCGTCCTGTTCGACAAACCGATCGAACGTCTTGCGAGCGGTATCACATACTCGGACTGTGATCATATGCGTTTCTTCCTCCGAGGAAACTCTCCAGCAGCAATTGCCGCAGAGATTCCCACTTGTGTTGCCTTCGTCATGAATCAAAGGCGGGGTTGAAGCGCCAAGCCCTTTTGCAGACTTCCTCCGCTGGGGGCAATGCTCCGCTTGGTTCTTTTTTGCGGGGCATGGGCGAATAAGCACGAAGCGACTAAGCACCATTGCCTGAGCCGCCAAGGTTACGAACCCATCAAACTACCGTCTTCCTGAGCTCCTGACCAAATCTGCGCAACAAGTGCAAATTCGACAAGCTTGTGGCCTGTCGGAAAGGAGCGCTTATGCTTTTGAAAATTGGGATGGGAGCGGACTGGTTCTCAGAAGAGGAGATGGAATGATGAGTACAAATAACCTAACAGCAGAACTTCCCTGCGCCTAACCAGATGCCTCAAATCCCGCTTATCCAGGGGATAAAGGAAAGGTTAAGACGGCTATTTTTGCTGCCTGCACAGACGCGTGTGCAAATCTGAATGTGTTCACCAGGAGCGAGTTTCGTCTAATCGGACATAAGGCTCTTGAAGGCCCGAGGTTAGCGCGAAGTCCCCGCCCCTGTGCGTCTATTAATCTGAGATGGTGCTCGTTTTGCTAGCGCAACCAGGCTTTACAAACTTTACCAAGCACCACAGGTGGTTACGACTTGCCTTCGCTCGAATCCGCTTCGCTCGTCGCCGCGGGGCTCGTGGCCGCGGGGCTGGAAGCGCCCAGCTGGTCAGTGCACGGGCAGTAACCGGAACTGTGCACGACGACGCGGTCGTGGCTATGAGACGGGTCGCGCATCGCTGTGATTTTCTTGAGCAGCTTCTGTGCGGCTTTGGAATGCCCGGCGTCGTACGGATTGAGGTCGAGATGCATGCGCACCCAGTACTGG
>CAZBOX010000003.1:0-73230 GCA_964493595.1 uncultured Candidatus Obscuribacterales bacterium
GCGGCTGCTAAAGGCATCACCCACGCATATTATTTGAAGGCGAACAAAGAAGCGACCGGTGCTTTCTTTGTGAGCAATGAGTATGAATCTGCAAAACGAATGCTCGAGCAAGCTGTTCGCTTGAATCCCAACGATATGGAATTGCGTCTTGCGGAAGCAAAACTTCGCTCCCTGTCCGGTGAAGCTGTAGACCTCAAGGCGATCGGAACACCAACCAACAACGGTGAGCGAATCGCATACGCTGAAGCTTGTCTTGCTCAAAACAAATACAAAGAATCCGATGAGCAGATGAACATCGTTCTTTCTAATTGCACCGACGCCAAGCAAACATTTGCCGTTGCCGACCTGGCCTTGATGATCAAAGACATTCCCAATGCAGAAGCGGCTTACAAAAAAGCTGCCGCTTTCCCTGGTTCGGAAGAACGCGCCAAGCGCGGAATGGATCTGGTCAACAAAGCAAAGGATCAAGCCAGACAAGATCTGACCCTGGCTGATGACTTGGCTCGCAAAAAACAGCTCAATTCAGCAATCGATAAGTACAAGATTGCTATCTATGAAAATCCAAAGGTAGCGGATACTCACCTTGGTTATGCGATTTGCCTGGAGCAGCTCAAGCCGCCGATTCCGGAAGATCTAAGACAAGCCTCGACGCAATATAAAGCGTATATGGCTCTGGATCCGACGATTCCGCCCAAAGAGCTGGAAAAGCTCAACAAGAAAATTGCCTCACTGGAAGAGAAAGCATACAAGCTCGAACAGAAGGGCAAAGATACAAGAGCCGGAACGAAGAGAAAGTTCTAGTTCCCTTTGAAGATATGGAAATAGGGGCGCCGCAAGGCGCCCCTATTTCGAAACTTGTATCTCCAAGGGATATCTTCTCGAATTCGGCATAAATAGTGGAATTTAGCCTGCCTGACGCATGGCATCGCCCCTGCCTAGGCTTTATAATTGCGTCGTGACTGATTGGAAAGACAAAAAAGTAACCATACTGGGTCTCGGCAGAAGCGGCATTGCGGCAGCGCAATACCTTTCGGCAAGAGGCGCGCAAGTATTCGTTTCGGAGTCTGCTGCGGCAGACGCTACGAGACAGGCTCAGGCCGCTGAAGTAGAACGGCTCGGATGTAAAGTTGAGCTGGGCGGGCACAGCGACGAAGCTGTCGAATTCGGCTCTTTCGTCCTCACTTCTCCAGGCATTCCTCCGCATAGCGCTGTTATTCAAAAGGCTCGTTCGCTGGGCAAAGAAGTTATTTCCGATGTGGAATTGGCTTTTCGCGAAACCAAGACGCCCATACTTGCGATCACAGGCACGAATGGCAAGTCTACGACCTGCTCTCTTCTCAGTTTTATGCTGGAAAAGACCGGACGTTTGGCTCCAGCCTGCGGCAATATCGGTGTTCCGATTCTCAGTCAATTAGACAGAAAGCCAGATTACCTGGTCGTTGAAGTTTCTTCCTATCAATTAGACTACACGGCTAACTTTGCACCAAAAATAGGTGTTTGGCTCAATTTCACCCCCGATCACGTGGATTGGCATCAGGGGCTCGAGAATTACAAACGCGCCAAGCAGAAGCTCTTCGCGAATCAGCAGCACAGTGACTATGCTGTTCTCAGCATGGATGATCCGGTGGTAAGCCAGCAGATTACACGCTCTGAAATTTTTCCTTTCAGCTCACAAATGAATCTGGATAATATGGTCCAGGCGGCTTTCGTTTCGAACGGCTTTCTTGCTTACAGGATTCGCGCCCGCAATCGTCTGGTTTGTGCCGTCGATGAGCTGCAAATATTAGGCCAACACAATGTTGAAAATGCTCTGGCTGCAATTTCCTGTTGCGCAATCCTAGATCTTCAGCCTGAGGAGATTGAGCGTTACATTAAAGAGTTCAAGGGTTTGGAGCATCGCCTCGAGTACGTGGCGACAATCGATAATGTCCCTTATTACAACGATTCTAAGGCGACCAATCCTGAGTCGGCTATAAAGGCGATACAGTCCTTTCCGGACAAGAAAATCGTGCTGATTGCAGGTGGTCGAGATAAAGCTACTTCGCTTGATGAATTTGTTCATGCTGTTAGAAACCATGTGGCAGCTGTTATCCTCTTAGGTGAAGCCAAGGAGAGATTTGAGAAAGCGTTAAGAGAGGGAGGATTTAACGACGTTCATGTAGTCGCGAGCCTCGAAGAGGCTGTCGACCTGGGTGGGAAGCTGAAACTGGGACCGGTAGTTCTATCTCCGGCATGCGCCAGTTTCGACATGTTCAAGGATTTTGAGAACAGAGGCCGTGTCTTCAAAGATATTGTCCGCGCAAGACTCGAGATGGCGCCGTCAGTCCAAGGCTAGTGGTGGCCGCAATCTAAAAGTAGCTCCGCCTTCTAACGAGGGTCCGGAGTTTCGTGGACTTCCCGATAAAGCTCTCATAACGCTCGTTTGCTCGCTGTGCGGATTCGGTCTGATGGCGGTTTTCAGCGCATCGGCTCCGGAGGCGCTCTCCAACTTTCAAGACGCCACTTACTATTTGCGCCGTCAGGCGATTTGCTGTGTGATCGGGCTGTTCGCCATGTTCACGATCAGCCGCTATGACTACCGGCGCCTGAAGAAATGGGCTTGGCCAGTGGCATTAGGCGCGTTTGGCCTGCTTTGCTTGACACTGGTCCCCGGTATATCAGTTACGACGATGGGCTCCACACGCTGGTTGCAGATTGGTCCATTGCAGTTCCAGCCTTCCGAATTGTGCAAAATTGCGTCCATTCTGCTCATCTCTGCCGGTCTCTCCAAGCACTTCTGGTGGCACAGACAAGTGCTGGTACGTATCGCTCTCATTCTTTTGATGGCCACAATTGTTGTGAAACAGCCTGACCTTGGAACGGCGATGATGATTTCAGGCAGTCTGGTGGCACTTCTTTTCGCCAGCGGGCTCAATCCACTTTTGATTCTTCTGGCTGGCGGTGGTGCTTTTGGATATATGTGGCATCACGTTCAGAAGACGCCGTACCAGATGGCACGGATCATGAGCTGGCTGGATCCGTATAAATATCCGCAGAAAGAAGGATGGAACGTCATTCAAGCGCAGTATGCCATCGGTTCCGGTGGACTGTTTGGTGTCGGCTTCGGACGCTCGATGCAGAAGCTCTTCTACCTGCCGGTTCAACACGCCGACTTTATTTTTGCTGTTATTGCTGAGGAATTCGGATTCATCCCTTGCTGCGTTCTGATTTCTCTCTATGTTCTTTTCGGCTATTTCGGCTTCAGAACTGCCCTGCGCTCACGAACCCTATTCGGACGTTTTCTGGCAATCGGCATCACCAGCTCGATTGTATTGCAGGCTCTGGTCAATATCATGGTTACGACCGGCATCGTGCCGGTAACAGGCATCACGCTTCCATTTATCAGTTATGGCGGAACATCTCTGGTAATTACTCTCTCAATGGTCGGTGTGCTTCTTTCTGTTTCTCGTGACAGCGGACAGATGTCTGAAGACGAAGAGTACGAAGATGCCGATCCGAAGCCAGCGAGACAATTGGTTCGTCCATGAGCGAGGGCGAGCACCGGCTAATTCTCACAGGTGGTGGCACCGGCGGCCACGTGTACCCGGCACTGGCTGTTGCGGACGAACTGAAAGACGACCCTGACGTAAAGGCCATCCTTTATATAGGTGCAAAAGGGCACCTCGAAGAGAGGCTTGCCAGAGAAAGGGGCCTTGATTTTGTTGGCTTTCAGGTTTCTGGTCTGCCGCGTAGCATTTCGCCCAAACTGATTACGTGGCCGATTGAGATGACTCAAGCGATAGGTCAGTGCGCTGCGCTTTTTAAACGTTTCAAACCGACTGCCGTCTTAGGCACGGGTGGCTATGCTTCTGCTCCGCCACTCACTTGTGCTGCCACATCCAATATTCCTTACGCTGTACATGAGCCTGACGCGCACCCCGGTTTGGTCAACAAGCTGTATGCAAAAAACGCATCGGTCGTGTCGTGTGGAATGGAAGCGGCTAAAGAGCGTCTGATCAGTAAGGTCGGCGAGACAGTGTTCAACGGAAACCCGGTACGCAAGGGTTTTGTCAATCTTCTAGAGAAAGAGAAAGCGGCACGGCAACTGGGTTTGGTCAGTCATTTACCGACACTGGTCATAACCGGCGGTTCGCAGGGCGCGCAAGCAATCAATGATGCCGTATTTTCAATGCTGCCATCCTTGTTTTCCGAGCCGAACAAAATGCAGGTCATTCACCAGGTCGGCGAGAAGAATTTCCTCGAATACAAAGATCAATTGCCGCACGAGATTGCTACCAGTGCCAGATACTGTTATCGAGCTTACTTTGAGGATCTCTCAGTCGCTTATGCTTTGAGCGACCTGGCAATTTCTCGCGCCGGAGCAATGACTATCAGCGAATTGTGCGTAACCTCTACGCCTTCTATATTCATTCCATATCCTTTTGCGGCGCAAAACCATCAGGAACATAATGCGCGTGCGCTAGAGGCAAAGGGAGCTGCGACAGTGATTCTGCAGAAAGACTTGAACCCGGGTCTACTGGCGACGACAGTAAAGTCTCTGCTTTTTGATCGCGAAAAATTGAAGACAATGAAAGAGGCGGCGCGACTGATGGGCAAGCCCAATGCCTCCAAAGACATAGCAGATATGCTGAAGCGCTTGAGCAGCGGCTATCAGAGCTCGTCTAACTGATTTGAAGAAGGGTTTAGCCGGCGACTATAGGAGCCGCAGAAAGTACTGAAGGGCTGACGAAATTTTCTTGTACGACAGCCTGCTTTTGAACGCCAGTCACCTGTGCGCCTGGACGCATTTTGCTTTCGATCTCTTCCAAGATTGCTTCGATCTGAGAAATCAGTTTTGCTGACTCATGATCTGCACCCTGAGAGCGATTGACCGCATCTCTTAATTCTTCGATTGTCGATTTAAACGATGGTTGATTTGGAAAGGTCATATACTTTCCTGCTGCGGCAAGGGACTTAACATAGAGCCAAATTTTCCCGGACAACCAAAACATTTGTCAGCTGCCCTAACTTGTCACGAGTTTAGCACGGAAAAATCGGAATCCAACCGGGCAAATATCTATGCTCTATCCGGAGTGGATGTCAAGCGGGGTGGAAGTGGCTGCCAGTCATATATTCAAAGAGTCTGTTGCAAATGGAAACTATATTTATCAATTGTGCACATTAACTATTATCGGCATCAAAATGGCGCTGTTAGTGGGTTTTCGTCACACTGTTTTTTGCTCGTGCCTGAAACCCGCTTCCTGTGGGCTTTTAAATTGAACCGGCAGTCGCCACCTCGAGCCCTGCGGACTGTTTCCGGCAGTGTTATCTTGAGGGTGAGTTAGTCTTATGTCGAATTTCCAGACTGTGAAGTAATTGCCAATCGTCGCCGCTCTATTATTTGCCTTCATAGCATTCTGCTTTGTTTGCAGCGTCGCTGGCATCGTTGTGCTGGGGCTCAGTTGGCACAAAATAGCCGGCTATCTAAAAGCGCGCCAGGAGCGGGATTTACTCTCAATTCGTGATTATCATGGGCGCCTGTCCCTGGTGATAAGCGAGCTACTCTCAAGAGCAAATGAATTGGACCAGCAATCCAAATATCTGCCTGCCGAAACTGAAGCGGAATGGAATCGAGTCTATGAGAAACTCGGTCGTTCCCTTGTGCTCATGGGCGATACGCTCATCATCATCAAGCAGCGCGTGGACGAAAAAAACGTCAAAAGCGGACGAGAAATCACGCTGCTCCTGTGTCGTGAAGCAACTCGGGTAAGTCGCAGTCTGCTCAGTTTTGAGCAGAAATTGTTGACTGCCGAAAAGTTGCAAGTCGAGCAAATAAAGGCTGTGCAAGAGGCGAATCTGGCGCCATCGCCTGAGAGCCGGTCTGATTGGTGCGGAGGTGATATCAGCACTGAGTCCGTGAGCGAAGTTGATACGTCCGATGGTAGTACTACCGGTGATGGTGGCAAATCTGGCTGACAGGCAATCTTCGAGAAAGGGTTTTGTCTCTTTTCTCCATCGCCGAGTTGCTACCGAAAGAACGTGATGTTTGGTTTAAACAGCATATCCCTCGTGATCGTGTGACTAGCTTTGCTAAGTTTCGCCAACCGTTAATGCGCTCTTCTTTGCGATGAAGTACGAGCTTATGTAATAGCAATTCATATGCGCAAGAGCGCGCACTGCTGATGTTATTGGCTTAGCGGACTGACCTTATATTGGTCTTGAGCATGGAGTGTAGTAGGTTCGGACACTACCGGTAGCGCCACTACTTTTGGTGCCTCTACCGGCAGAAAAAAGTTGCTGCTGACAACATTTAATCCTAGATTTTGACTGGAAGTACGCACAGCCAAAACATTTTCCTGCATAATGAAAGAGAAGGATATTCCACGAACAGAACCCGTGACCGAAGCTGTGTTTGTTCTCGCTCATTGCTGCGCGAGTGCGGGCAGGCAAACCGTTTCGGGCGAACACTGCTGGACTCGCTTACGTACGCATAAGGGAGGACATTTTGTTATGTCTAAAAAGAGAAGAGAAGAAAAGAAAAAGAACCATTCTAAAGCCGCAGCAGTTAGCCAAGTAAGCGATGTCCAAGAGGCAGCGCCCGAAGCGAGCAACGGCAATGAGGAAGTAAAAGCAGAGGAAGTCGCCGCCGAAGCGCCGGAATGCGCTGAGAAAGCTGATGAATGCTGCGATGAGAAAGCTGAAGAATCAGGCGAAGAAACATCACAGGACGCTTGCGACGATAAATCGGAAGAATCTTGCGAAGAAAAGTCTGAAGAAAATTGCGAAGAAAAATCAGAAGACTCTGATGATGAAAAAGCTGAAGATACTTCAGAAGAGAAGGCAGAAGATACTGACGAAGAGAAGGCAGAAGATGCTGGAGAAGTGAAGTCCGAAGATGAAGCTTCTGAAGACGCAGAGCCTACAGGCGAAGCTGACGGCGAAGAGAAATCTGAAGACGAAAGCGAAGCAGGTGATCAGTCCGAGGAGAAAGCGGAAGAACCAGCTGCCGAATCCGACAGTGACGAAAAGGCAGAAGAATCAGAAGACTCGCAAGAAAAGGAAGAGTCCGGTGAAGACAGCGAAAAGGTAGTTGCTGATGCCGAGGGCGATGAAGAGTCCGAGGATGCAGAAGCTCCTGCTGCTGAAGCGGAAAGCGAAGAAGCTGAAGACAAGTCTGAAGAGTCTGAAGCCGAAGAAGCCGAAGACAAGACGGAAGAGTCGGAAGCTGAAGAAGATGATTCCGACGAAAAAGAAGAAGACGAAGTCGCTGCAGAATCAGATGCCGAGACGGAAGCGAAAGGCGACGAAGAAGCGAAAGAAGGAGACGAAGAGAAAAAAGACACCGAAGCTGCATAGCACGGCGTCAGGAAAATTTTTCCACCCGGAGAAATCCGATCACACCACTGTAAAGGGGGGACATTCTTTGTCCCTCCTTTTCAAATTTAATGTTGTTTGAGGCTTTTGTTCTCCGGGCAAGAGTCTATTAGAAAGTGCCGTGAAAGCTATAAACCAGGAAAGTGAGGTTGGCTATGTACGCAGAGTACAAACGCAACTGGTCTACAGATGAAGTTTGGATGAATCCTGCAGTTCACGAGAATTATCCGGAGTGGAAAAAAGCTCGCGACCGGCGCAGAAAGTTCAAGCCAAGCGAAGTTACCTTTTTAAATCAGCATGGCGATCGTTTCTCTAAGGATAGAGACGGCAGAGTGACAGCGTTCCGCTATCGCGACATCGAAGCTCTCTACACTATCTCTTATGACGAGAGAGGTGACGTTTCTTCGATCAGCAGTTCGGCCGGATGGACCTGGACGAGACTGGATGAGGGAGCGACAAGAGCCTGGTTGATCCGCAATTATTTTGATGCCTGGCAGGTGGAGGAAAGAGAATGTGGCGAGGTTTTGGTCGATGAAGAAGGCATTAAGTGCACCGCCGGTAGTGCTGGTGTGCTGGGATTGCCGGAGCGACCGAGCCACTAGCTGACGATATTGAGCTTAATCGAAAAGAGGGCCTTCCTTACCGGGCTCTCTTTTGCTTTGTGCAAACGCATAAATCCTCGCCCACGTTAGTTTTCGTTTCCAAGGATAAGTGAAACCCTGTATTGGTGGTAATCTATATATTCCGTCAGAGCAAATCCCCGTATTTGAGGGTTTTAGAGACCTGGCGATCTCAAGTGATGGCGCGCCCCCGGGCAAGCGCCGTGAAAATTTGTCGACAAGCGTATTCGAGGAATGAAAGATGGTTGTGACAGCTTTGAAAGAAACGCCACTAGCAGCGGTGCACAAAAGTTTGGGCGCCAGAATGGTGGAATTCGGCGGATGGAATATGCCGGTGCGCTACAAATCTGACATTCAAGAACATCAGGCTGTCCGCAACAAAGTTGGACTCTTCGACGTATCTCACATGGGCGAATTCTTAGTCACGGGCGATGATGCGCATGATTTCGTCCAATATTTGATCGCTAATGACGTCAATCGTCTGTCCAAGCCAAATATGGCTTTGTACACGCAGTTCGTCAATGAAGAAGGCGGCACCGTTGACGACCTGATTGTCTATCGCAGAGAGAATGATTTCCTTCTCGTGGTTAATGCTTCCAATATGGAGAAGGACTGGAGCTGGGTCCAGAAGCATGCCGGCAAGTACAAGAATTTGAAACTGAAGAACATTTCCGATGAGACTGCGCTGCTCGCTCTGCAAGGTCCGATGGCTGTAAAACTGCTCTCGGACATTGTTGGAAAGGACTTGAGTGGTTTACCTTCTTTTTCTTATTCTCAGGAGAAGGCTGATGGCATTGAGATAAGTTTTGGCAGAACCGGTTACACAGGAGAAGATGGTTTCGAGATCTTCTGCGCCAGCGCTGATGCCGAAAAGCTATGGAATTTGCTTTTGGCGAGGGGTGAAAAGTACGGGATTGAACCCTGCGGTCTGGGCGCCCGCGACACGCTGCGTTTGGAAGCCGGACTCCCCCTCTATGGCCACGAACTCGACGATCAGACCGGTCCTCTCGAAGCCGGTCTTGGTTGGAGTGTGAAATTAGAGAAGGGTGACTTCATCGGCCGCGATAAATTGAAAGCACAAAAAGAAAAAGGCTTGTCTAAGCAATGCGTTTGTTTGCGAAGCGAGGGTAAGGCTCTGCCCAGGCAAGGTTACGAAGTCTGGTCGGGCGGCAAGCAAGTTGGTGTGGTTACCAGCGGCTCTACCGGCATTCATGTAGGTTATCCGATTGCGTTTGCGTATGTTCCTCCGGAACTTGCAAAAGAAGGAACGCAGTTGGAGATCAAAATTCGCGACAATATGGTGGTAGCGCATGTGGTGCGCCGCCCCTGGTACAAACGCGCAAAATAGTAGCGCGCCTTCGCCTAGACGATGATGACACGCTGAACAAAATTGTTCGGCTCTTCCGGGTCGTCAGGTCCGAAATAGAGCGGATTGATTTCGAGCGCGTTCATTAGCTGCGCGACAAAATGATTGCTTTGATCAATGTCCTTTCTAATGCGATTGGAGTCACTGCGAAAAGGGTCCGCCTTTCTGCAGCCGCAATTGTGGCTATGCACGTGGCCGGCAGAATTCTGCCATGCATCTCCTAACCCGTAGGCGATTAAATTGTTCACTCATGCCTGATTTCTAGTGCAGTTTTGCAGCGAAGGAAGTGACGAAGAGCCCATAAGATAGGCAAAGTGTTGCAACAGAGAGAATGTCGAGAACTTTTGCCGGTATAGCGATACGCATTTTCAAAACTCACTTTCTAGAACTATATTTTTTTGACGGCCGTCCGTCCGATGTGTTCCTTAACGTAACGACCGGACGAATTAGGAGGACTGGGCGGAAAAATTCAAAATTAGAGTGAATATCTGGGCAGGCAAGGATTACAGGCACGATTTTATGGTGTTAAGATCTTTCTTCCGCTCTGAAGAGGCCAATCAAGGCGGGTGCCAAGAGCCTCTTTTGATTTGCGTGTAAATCGCGCTCGTAGCCCAGGAAAGAATAGACGGAGAAACCGCATGCTCTCATACCCAGCCGAACTCAAGTACGTCAAATCTCATGAATACGTGCGTGTTGAAGGTGACATAGCAACAATTGGTATTACAGCGTTTGCGGCTGACCAGTTGGGCGATGTCACATTCGTAGAGCTACCTAAGGTAGGTCAATCTTTCAAGAACGAAGAGAAATTCGGAGTCATCGAGTCGGTAAAGTCTGTTTCAGACCTGTTTATGCCCTGTGGCGGCGAGGTTACTGCCGTTAATGACAAGCTTTCATCAGAGCCTGAGTTGGTCAACAGCGATTGCTACGGCGAAGGCTGGATGATCAAAGTCAAACTCGCCAATAAGGATGAGCTGAATCAGGCTCTCTCTGCTGACGCATACAAAGAATTCGTCGTCGAATAGCCAGCCGCTGTAAATCGACTGCTGTAAAGAAGCTTTGAACCGTTTGTTATCAACGGTTCAGGTATGTTGCAAGTATTTCGAATAGATTATTAAGGCTTAGTGAGATCCGCCCGACCAGTTATACATTGGTTGCAGGGCGACCCAAGTCGTTGGTATTTCGGGAGGAGAAGTCATGCATACCTCTCTGGTAAGACGGACAATCGATCCACTCATCGCTGCAACTGCGGCAACTTTGATGTGTGCTGTTGCGGCCAATTCGCAGATTGTCGTTTCTCAGGAAAGCAGTGAAAATCCAAGCCTGATGACGAAATTGCACGCGAGCGAGCGCTTTGTGCCGGATGTCGTGTTGTACGAAAAGGCTCCAGCTGCTAAGCAAGCCGTTGAAACGCATATCATCAACAAATTGACCAAAGCTCGTCAGACGACATCCACGCCCAAAAGCTTTGCACAATTGCCTGGACACGGCGTTCAGTAAATTTCTTCGTCAGTAAATGCCGGCGCTATGGGCTGGCGTCTTTGATGTCGTCGTCCGGTACTATCGGTTTGTTTTCTTTGATTTCCGGATCGCTCGGATCTGCATCATGAGAGGCTCCGCCTTCCAGCTGCAATTTGGGCGGAGGCGAATTGTCGCGCAGAAGGTCTTGTGCCAGCTCGAAATAGCCTGAGCCCGGTCGAATCTGCTGTAGCTCGTCGATGGCTGCCTGATCGTCTCGATTGAGCTCCAGCTTTGAGATCGCGTCCAGGTAAAGGGCACGATTGAGCAGCTCTACAGTATCTTCGGAGCCGGCGATGTTGAAAAAGCCTGGCAGCGGAGTTCCTTTCAATAAAGCTATGGCGGCTCGATAGTTCTGCTGGTTTATGCTTTGCTTGGCGGAATGAGTTATGTAGATCTTGAACATTCCAATCGAAAAACCTGCCATCGCCACAAGCAGTCCTGCAGCCAGGATAACGTCCAGGAAAAGAGGATGCTTGAACCCGTGGTGACTGGAGCTCTCTTCGACTGGCTCTTCCAGTACTGCATCAAGAATTCGCGAGACACGCTGCTGGTGCATGTGCTCGGGTTTGCGATCGATTGTCGAACCGGCTGGGTCCGCTGAGTTTGTAGGCTGCGCCGGCGCCTCGGGCTCAGTAACTGATTTAGAAGCGTCGTTTTCACTGGCTTCTTCGGATTGCATGGTTTCGGCGGCGGCAGTGCCTTTCTCTTCTGGCGCGGGGTTTGCCTGTGAAACTTTGGCAGAGTCAGACTCTTTGCCCTTGGGCTTTTTGCCCTTAGCGCTCTTTCCGTTTGAACCGCCGCCTTTTTTGGCTTCAGCCACCTCTAAACCCTCAGTCTGCTTGATTCACGGGTCTCCGGCATCCCTCTAACTACCTTAGCACGGAGAATGACAGAATGTTCATAGATGCCAGAACCCTTTGCCAGTCCGGTGTTCACGGTTTGGAGGGTGTCTGATAACGCAGGCGAATGCCAGCCAGGCGCACAATCCGGCAAAACTATTTCAATTCATTGGCCAGTTTGGCTAGCCGGTCCTTTCTGGTTTGGTCGCTTGTCGCCGCCAACCTTTTGTTCACTTCGGCCAGCACCTTTTCTTTGTGACCTTTCTCTGACAAAGTTTTCAGCGCGCGATTGGCTTCTTTCCAAAGAGACGATTCTTTAGCGCCCGCCATGGCTGCCACGTCCTCGATTAGTGATGGATCGCCAAATACAGCCGCAGACTGGATAGCGGTTTGGCGGACAAGCGTGGATGGATCTTTGAATGATTTGAGAAGGATGGAGCGCAGTTGTGTTTCCTTTTCCGTCGGCAAATTTAAGTCCTTGCCCACCGAAACCAGCGATGACAGAGCTTTTTCGCGTTTGTCAGGCGCATGGTCCTGCACGGCAGAAAGCAAATATTCAAATGATTGTTCTGATTTCAAATTTCCGAGCGCATTCAAAATATGCCAGTAAGTGAGACTCTTCTTTGGCTGGTCTTCCATCACGGGCTGGGCACTGGTCGCTCTTGTTGCTCGTTCTTCCTGGCTGACCAGGCGCTTTGCGATTTGCACCAGTTTGTCGCACGAAGAAGCAACACCGATTCTGCCGATTGCTTCAATGGCCGCATTTGCATAGAGAGAATCTTCCGTGGCGGCTAATTCTTCCAGCTTATTCAGTTGTGACTCGTCTTTGAAAATTCCTATCAACTGGATGAGGCAAGCTCCCTCCAGGTCTTTGATTGCTCCTAAATGGTCTTTCTGCCAGGTGTGAGCGGCAAATTTCGCGCTCAAGCGTTTTTTTCTCTCTTCGGATAAGAGAGAATTTTTGCTGTCATCCAGTCTTTTTTGATCGAGAGAAGATCTATCTTCTACGTTGATGTTCAGCCTGTTGGCCTCGATCCAGTCGATAAGATTGAGAGTCGCTTGCAAGCGCAGTGCCGACTCATTTTCATTGGCCAGCCTGAAAGCATCATCAAAACAGCAAGCCAGATCAAAAGATATGATTTGTTCCGGTGCGAACGCTCTGTGATTCTGCGCGCATAGAGCTAAGATCATTGCCATTCCGCCGTCTTGAACGGCCTTTCTATCGTCTTTGAGAAAAAGCGCCGGCTTGTGATTTCTTGCAGCAGCAACTGCAGAGTAGTCGGATAGGTTGTTTACAGACGTGAGAGCATTGCTTAAAATCTCGGCGACTTGAGTAAACGGCCATCTGGAAATTGCGTTTATGCAATCAACGCGGAACCACGGTTCATCGGAGAAAGCATATTCTTCAATGGTCTTTAGCGCTGCCGGAGTTTTCAAGTCGGCCAGTGCAAGAACCGTATGACAGAATGCGCTTTTGGCACTGTTGGCGGTGTCATGCAGTGAGGCGCTCAGTACCGAAACGGCATTAGCATCGCCGACATATGCGATTAGCGTTGCGGCATTTGCTCTTACTCTCCAGTCCTCTGCAAAGGGCGGATTCTGATTGGGAGCGAGCATGCCGTCGCTGTTGTCCGGCATCAGGCAGCGAATGAGCGCCTCTTTTTGTGTATCTTTTATTTCCCCGGCGATGGCTTTCAGTTTGTCTTCCCAGAAAAGAGGCATGAGCTTGAGAGTAATGCCCATTTGCAAGCTGCTTTTGCTCTTTACTGCAGATAAGAAGTCGGCGCGAACATCTTTGAATGAGCGCTGCTCTTCAGGGCTGCTGCCAATCAATCCGTGATAGAGAAGAAAATGTTCCAGCTCTAGAGCTTCAATTTCTACAGAGGACTTTTCTCTGAAACCAGAGAAGGTCTGATTGAATCGCTTTACAATGCGCTGAAAAAGAGTAAGAGCCATGATGCCGTCTATAGAAGGAATTCGGAGAGCTTATCAGGCTACCATGAGCGCCGCCCATGCTCTGCGATAATAATGTTCTCTCAAGCGCAAAGCTGATTCCATGGATTACCAGTTTCTCGATCCTCTAATATCCGAAATTCGGCGCCTGGCTACCTCAGACGAGTATGCTGTGCCGTTCTGGGCGGCGATCCTGTGGCTCTTGCTCTTGCTTAACAGGCGCGCCTCCTTACGCTTAATCTGGCGAAAGCTCCACATTTTTCAGGACAGTTCGCTCGAAACGGAAGCCTATTCGAAGATAGATGCCCCTCTGCAGGCTTTCTTGCTGCTTCTGGCCGGTTTCCCATTCCTGAGGCTATTGCCGCATGGCATTGGTACGAAGATAACGCCGCTGGCTATTTGTATTACTTCATTTCTCGGGCTGCATGTATTTGTAAGCGCTCTGGACCTGGCTGTTTTTGGCTGGTTCTTGCAGAAGCGGCAAGATGCGAATGTGCCTTCGATTTTCCGTTTTGTAGTGCTGACGGCGATTTATGTAGGCGTTGGGTTGATTTTGCTGAATGTCACGCTTGGCATCAACATCATGCCTTTACTGGCGACATCGACCCTGATTACGGCAGTTTTTGGTTTTGCTCTGCAAGACACTTTGAAAAATCTCTTCTCCGGCTTGACCATGAGTTTTGAAAAACGCTTCAAGCAGGGCGATTGGATACAGGTTGGTACGGACCCTGCCACTGCCACCCTCGGGCAGGTTGTGGAGATTGGCTGGAGATCTACCAAGGTACGCTTGCGAGACGATGATTTCGCGGTCATTCCGAATCAGCAGTGCACAGCCAGCCAGCTTGTCAACTTGACTTCGCCGAAATCCACCCATCTGATTTCTTTTGACTTCCCGGTCAAGCACGACGTGGATATCGAGAAGCTCAGAAAAAGTCTCATTAAACTCGCCGCTGCCGTCCCAGGGGTTGTTAAAGAGCCGCCGGTGGAACTTTTGGCGGTAGGAATCAAGACCGACCATCTGCTTTTGCGCCTCAGGTTCTGGATTGAAGACCTGTTGAAGAAGGATATCGTGCTGTCCGAAATCATTGAAAAAACGTTCAAGAAACTTGCTGAAGAAGACCTTCTTCCACCAAGCGACAGTAAGTGATGAGTGATAAAATCTTGCTTTGAACCTGAATTGGTCGGGTTGTTAGTGGTCAGCGGCTGAAGTCCGCGTAATGAGGTGCACCGTGAACACCTTCTTAAGTTCGTCTCAAGAAGCGCTCAGAGAGCAGTATGAAAAGTATGCCGCAGAAGAAATTCGTCCAGCGGCGAAAGATCTAGAACAAGGCAAGGCGTCGCTCAAAGAATTCTTGCAAAAGCTCGGACAAACCGGTTTTCTCGGTTTGGCGATCGCGAAAGAATACGGCGGTGCATCCGGTTCTTTCCTCGAGCAGTCGCTTTTTGTGGAAGCGGCGAGCGAATATGAAGCAGGGCTCGGGCTTTCGCTGTCGGCTCACTTTCAGGTTGTTGAGTTGATAAAACGCTACGGCGATGATCGTCAAAAATCTCGTTATCTGCCACTTCTGGCTCGCGGTGAGGCTGTCGGCGCTTTCTGCTTGAACGAAGAGAAAGCCGGAAGCGATTATTCTCTTATCGAAACCGAGGCCTCGACTAAGAAAGATGCGCCGAAACTGAACGGCAAGAAGCTATGGGTTGTTAACGGCCGCATAGCCACGGTTCTTGTCGTCGCTGCCAAGGACGAGGAGACCGGCAAACTTGCTCTCTGGCTAGTGGATGCCGATGACAGCAAATCGGTCAAAGTGACAGCGGGCGCCAAGTCCTTGGGACTCCGTTCAGCAAGCAGCGATCAAATCGAATTTGTCGACACCAAAATTGCCGAAGGCAGCAAGCTGGAAGGCGATGGAAAAGAGCAAATCGAGTACGCGCTTGATGTTGCCAAAACTATTCTGGCGATGGCCTCGATTGGCATGAGTCAGGGCGCTATGAAACTGGCTGTGGAACACGCCAAGACGCGCCAACAATTTGGTAAGAACATCGGCGCATTTCAGGGCATTCAGTGGAAAATGGCCGACATGAGCGCTGATGTTTCAGCGGCGCGTATGCTCGCATTGCGTGCGGCCTGGGCTTTTGATGAATCAAAAGAAGAGTTTAGAAAGTGTGCTGCGATGGCAAAATTGTTGTCATCTAAGGCGGCAAGACTTCACACTGGCGAAGCTATTCAAATCATGGGAGCGAGCGGCATTGTCGAAGATTCTCCGACCGAGCGCTTCTATCGGGACGCCAAAATGATGGAAATTTGCCAGGGCACATCTGAGCTGCAAAAGGTAATAATTGCCGAAGAACTCAAAGTCTAGGATTGGTGAGCTTATGATTGATAAGCGAGTAGACAAGGGTAGAACTGTCGGGATAATCGGCAAATCTGCGCTGTGTGCAATTGCACTTGCCGCGTTGTTTAGCAGCGCTGCGACCGCCGAACCTTATGCTGAGGGTATCGAGTTTTATCAACAGAGAAACTTTCAGCGTGCCGCCAGCTGTTTTGAAACGGCCATAGCGCGCAGCCCTGAGAATACGAACGCGATATACTACGCGGCGCTTACATACCAGCAGTTGCGCAATAACCCTCGCGCTATCGAACTATACAGACAACTGGCAACCCGCTATCCGACATCGCGTGGTGGCAAGCTGGCTATTCAAGCCCTGCAAGGCTTAGGCGCTGGTATCGGTGGTGGTGGCGGCAGAGGAAGCTCGCAGTCTTCGTCGGCGTCTTCGGTTCGCTCTTACTCCAGAAGTTATGGCTCTGGCTCCGGTGCTGATGACCCTGATATTGCCAGGTTGCCTCAACAAGAGCGTCTTCATTTCCGCACCGAGGACAATGGTGGCAAACCTGTTCTTTGGGTATCTGGGTCCGTAAGAACCACTCCACTGGACTTTGTGTTTGACACTGGAGCCGATCATACAGTCATCGGCATGGATCATCTGGCTAAAATCGGCCTTCCCAAACCCAGCGGTCCTCCCGATGGGCACTCTATGGGCGTCGGCAATGCGGTGTCGGCAAACTGGGTTGTTCGCACTGATGTTACGATCGGCGGAATCAGGCGGCACAATTTCCCGCTTCTGGTCTCAGATCGAAGCGGTGTACCGGCTCTTCTGGGTAGAAATTTCATGGAGCCTTACAATTACACCATTGATACGAGTGGCGGCAGCATCCTGATGACCAAGAAGGTAATCGCCTCGGCGTCCGGCGCCGGTGGATATTCGACCTCCAGTCAAGGCGGAGTGCCGTTCAAGAGAGAGCGTGGCGGTGGGATTCTCGTAAATGTAGAAGTGAATGGACGGACAATTGAAATGTTGTTCGATACCGGCGCCCAATCCTGTCTTTTCAGCCGACGCGACGTCAATCGCCTCGGTATAACCGTTCCTGCTGATGCTGAGACGGAAATGACCAGCGGAGTCGGCGGCCAGATGCCAGGACTGCGATTCCCTGTATCGCGAATGCGATGTGGACCAATCGACAAAACCAATGTTCCGATTACAGTCGTAGAGCAGAATTTCGGCGAACCATTGCTCGGGCAAGCTTTCTTCCATGATTATCAATACACCATCGACGATCAGAATAGTGTGATTCGATTTCTGCGCAGGTAGCCGATGGCGACTCTTTCCGTCGTTATCGTTGCCAAAAACGAAGAGCGCATCATTGGACGCACTCTTGATGCTGTTCGCGATATTGCCGATGAGATTCTTGTTGTCGATTCCGGTTCTGAAGATAGAACAAAGGAAATTGCGCACGAGAAAGGCGCCAGAGTCGTTCATCAGGACTGGCTTGGGTATGCCGGTCAAAAGAATTTCGCTCTGTCATTGGCGAAATCTGATTGGTTATTGAGTCTGGATGCTGATGAGATCCTGACACCGGAGGCGGTGGCGGAGGTTAAGGCGATAGTGTCGGGAGAAGTCGCTGGAAAGTGTGATGGATACAAAATTCCGCGCATTCTCTATATTGGAGATCACCCCGTTCGCCACGGTGGTTTTTATCCGGACGCGCAACTGCGATTGATTCAAAACGGCAAAGGCAAGTTTCGCGATCGCATGGTGCACGAGCGCATTTTTGTAGATGGCCCTGTCGGCAACTTGCAGCATCCCATGCTGCATTACAGCTACAAGAATGTGGACGAGTTTACGAAGGCGATGGACAAATATGCCCGACTTTCAGCCGAACAATACAAACAAGATGGTTCCAAAAAGTGGCGAGCCAATGCGGTCAATGAACTTCTCCATCCTCTGTGGACTTTCTTTGCTCGTTATGTTCTACGCCTTGGCTTTCTTGATGGAAAGCTTGGCTTGGAACTCAATTTAATTTACAGCGATTATGTCCGCAATAAAATTCGTTATTCGAAAGAAATATAGGGACTGTCTTCATTGAGTCCGTTCTTGAGGTATGAGGTATACGCGAATGATTGCATTCATGCTTGCCTGGAGACGCACTGAGCTGTCTATATGTCTTCCATGATTTCGCGCATCAGTGACTCGTAACGGCGCAAATTTTGCTCGTAGACAGAGCGTTCTGTCGCCTTCGCCGAGTCCTCCGTTAGCGATTTGCCCAACCATGGTGCTTGCTCGACAAGAACTTCCTGCGAAACCCAGCCGCGAACCGTGAGAGATTCCCAGCTTGGAACTCCCATCGAACTGCAGTCGTATCTCACTACTTCCGCTTGCGCGGACGTAATGATGCTCTTTTCCACAAGCGTCGCCAGCAGCGCTTCAGATTGCTCATCTTGTTCTGAAGTTGTGCTCATTCGGCGAGCTTATTGGATTTCTATATCTACCCGTTTGCCATGGCGACTGGCTGCCGCCCTGACCAGATTGCGCAATGCGGTGATTGTCTTACCGTCTTTGCCAATCAACCGTCCGGTGATGGTCGGTTCGCAAGTGACGCCCAGACGGCAACGTCTGGAGCCCATCATCTTCCGGTCGAATTGGAGCGCGTCTGGGTCGCGCGCTAACACGCGCAAAATATACTCGGCTAAATCCTCAGCCGCCGTCGAATTGCTAGGCGGACCGCCTCTGCCTACGCCGTAGCCGCCGGGGCGCCTGCCGCCGCCGCCGCCTTTCTTAAAAGGCTTGCCACCGTATCGCTTGGCTGGGCCCCGTTTTTCATCCATCGTTGTACCGCTTCCTGGTCGAGTTTGAGTTCCTTAGACTGCGGATTGTAGTATCCGAGCTCTTCCAACGGCTTACCGTCGCGACGGGTCCGACCATCTACTGCAACGACTCTGTAGTGCGGCGCTTTCTTGGAGCCAACTCTTTTAAGTCTGATCTTTACCACTGAAAAATTCCTTTGAGCGATTGAAGCCCGTGCGGACTTCTATTTTGCGAACGCTTTTCTATAAATGCACATATTAATGCGAATGGATATTCTAGCAGGTGCTTCCGGCAGGCAAGGATTGCAAGAGCGTATATTTGCCTGATTGCAAAGAAGCCGGTAACACTTTTCTATTTCTTCTTCTTTTTCTTATAGTAGCCGCCGCCGAAACCGCCCGGATATCCCGACGGGGGCTTCTTCTTGGGCATACTGCCAGGCAAGCCGCCGGGGAATCCAGGAGGTAAACCACCGGGCATTCCGCCGGGCATTCCTCCCGGCATTGGAGGCAAACCGGGCTTTCCGCCACCCCCGCCCATGCCGCCGAAAAGATCCGGAAAACCGCCAGGGGCGCCTTCTGCGCCGCCTCCGGGCATGCCTGGGAAGCCGCCTCCAAATCCGCCCATTAACTTGCGGAAATGAGTCATCATGCCGCGCATCTGTTCAAACTCATTTAACATTTGACCCACCTCGGAGTCCTTCAGCCCGGCACCAGCCGCAATTCTGCGCCTGCGGCTCATAGTGATGATTTCCGGTTTGCGCTGCTCTTCCAGGGTCATCGAGTTAATAGCTGTCTCATACAGCTTCATCATCTTGTCGCCATGTTCGGCAATTTGCGCCTGTTGAGAGCTGTTTAAGCCAAACATGCCGCCGACGCCCATCATCTTCATCAGGTCCCCCATATTGCCCATCTTTTTCATCATCTTCTGTGATTTGATGAACATCTCCAGGGTGAATTCGCCTTGCAGCATCTGCATGGCCACTTTTTCAGCTTCTTTCTCATCGATTACTTGTTTGGCTTTTTCGACCAGCGAGAGAACGTCTCCCATGTCGAGGATTCTGCTGGCCATGCGGTCCGGGTAGAAGGCGTCCAGGTTGTCCAGCTTCTCGCCGGTGCTGATGTACTTTATTGGTTTGCCGACAATTTCTCTCACAGAGAGTGCGGCACCACCCCTGGCATCACCGTCCACCTTGGTCATGATGATGCCTGAGACATCCAACTGAGTATTGAATGTTTCAGCTACATTCACGGATTCCTGTCCAGTCATTGCGTCGATGACTAGAAGCTTCTCGGACGGCTCGAAGGCGCGATCGAGAATCATGATTTCAGCCATCAAATCAGTATCGATTTGCAATCGACCGGCAGTATCTATGATCACAGGCGAATTTTTGTTTTCTCTTGCTTGCGCCAGCGCGCGCTCGGCAATCTCGTGTACATCTTTGCTCTCGAGATCGGCAAAAACAGGAACGTCTATTTGCTTGCCGAGAGTCTGTAGCTGAAGAATCGCGGCCGGGCGCTGCACGTCACAAGCCACCATGAGCGGTGACATACCTTCATCTTTGAGCTTCTTTGCCAGCTTGCCGCAAGCAGTGGTCTTTCCCGCGCCCTGCAAGCCTAGAAGCATTACAACGGGCGGATTCCCTTCCAGGGTAATTGGGACATTGTCGCTTCCCAAAATTTCAATCAATTCGTCATGAACGACTTTGACGAACTGCTGCGCCGGAGAAACTGACTCGATGACTTCGGTGCCTAGAGCCTTCTGTCTGACGCGGCTGATGAAGAGTTTTACTACCTTCAAGCTGACGTCCGCTTCGAGCAACGCTCGCCTGACTTCGCTAATCGCTTCTTCGATGTTTTCCGCGGTCAATTTGGTGTCGCCACCAAGATTGCGCATCGCGTTTTTCAATCGATCGCTTAACTGGTCAAACATGCTTCAAATTACCTCTTATCGTTTTCTCTTGCTTGGCTCGTGGGAGCTGTTTTGGAATTCGTCTTCTACTTTCTGGATTTTGTTTTGCGTTTTTGCTGCACTTCTTCCGGGTGGGCCAGCTCTTGAATGTCGATGACCTTCTCGTCTATTTCGGGTGGGTATATAAGCCAGAACGATTCATAATTGCCTTTGACCAGAGCGCTCACCGTTGGCGACAATTCCGACAATTCAGCAACTATCCCCGTATCTGTTCGGATAACTATATTGGTTTCCGGATGTACTGATTCGGGCCTGTAATAGTCGTATGGTCGGAAGCCTGTCGACTCGACGGCGACGTAATACTCGGGATCCATGCCGTGTGCTTTTACCAGCTCTTTGGTGTGATTTTGAACTTGCTCAATTAGATTTTGGAATTTTCCATTGCCGTTTCCACCCGCGGTTGGTGGCATGATGCGCACCGATTTGAATAACCGGCGATCGAGGAAGCGCCGGGCAAGATCTTTCAGGACCGGGTCCTTGTCTTCGACCCAGCGTTTGATGTGATAGGTCATCTGAATGTCGTCGAGAGAGAGATACTCATCGACGGTGAGCTCTTCGCCGTTCAGCCATTTTTGAGTCGGCTCGTCCATGAAAACGAATTTGTGCTTCTGTTCCATCAAATGCTTGACGCGTTTGAGGAGTTTAGCTAAATGCGCTCTGGCAGCCAGATTTTTGCGGTGGTAATAAACCTGCGCATACATCGAATAACGACCGAACAAATAATCTTCGACTGCTGTTTGCCCTTTTTCGCCGACCACCTCTATGCGGTCTTTTTCCTGATTGACTTCCATCGAGCGAAGGATGCGCTGCAGGGCAAGATGCCCATAGGCTGTGCCGGTCATGTAGCTGTCTCGGAGCAGATAATCAAATCTGTCGCAATCGAGCTGGCTGGAGACAATGTGCGAAAGGTATTTAGGGTGGTGCTGTTTTTTCAGCAGATTGACTATTTTTTCTGCAAGATTGGGAATCTCGGTGAAACTGTCGAGCACGCGGCGAATCTCTGTATCGCCCGAGATGATGCGGCATGACCATTCTTCGTGATCGTAGTGAAGAATCTTCTCGGTAACGTGGCTGTATGGTCCATGCCCGCAATCGTGCAGCAATGCGGAAGCTAGTATCAGCGGTCTGTGCTCTTCTATAGACGGCGTCTTTTCCGCCAGCATGTCCACGAGCTGCGATGCTATGTGCATCACGCCGACAGAGTGAGTGAAGCGTGAGTTCTCGGCGCCCTGAAAGGTGAAAAACGAAACTCCGAGCTGATGTACGCGGCGCAGGCGCTGAAATTCGCGAGTATCAATCAAATCCATGACCAGTCTTTCAGCCGGTATGCGCCTATCCAGAACGATATCCTGGTGGATCGGGTCTAGGTAGGTCCGCTTGTTCGCCATGTTGAAAACCTGTTTCTGGAAAAACCTCAAGCCGCAACCGGAAACCCCCGATTTTTCGGCAAAAGGGAACAGCCCGCATACTGCGAGCTGTCTTATTATACTTGCTGATTCATTCCCTGGTCAGACCTTCTGGGAATAGTAATTTTTGCGAAACTTCGGGTCGCCGTGGCTATTTCTAGGCGGTTTTCTTCTTGCGTCCGGACAGGGCGATCGAAGCGATGGCCAGCGCCATTGCTGTGCCGAGAACGGGTTGCGACACGTGGTGCAGTTTGTCGAATTTGGCTCCGACTTCTGCATCGGATTTCAGTTGAGGAAGCATCTCGGCCATTGGCGCCGTCAAACCCAGTGCGAAGACAAGGACGAGAATGGCACTGGCGGCGCTGGTCGCGTATCTTGCAAAAGTGCACTTGCTCTTTTCCGGATTGGTGAAGAAATCTGCGACTTCGCTAACCAGAAGTGCAATTGCGGCGCCCAGAGCTAGTTTGCTGAAATGAATGAAGAGTGGAGCGTTAGCCATGCCGATGGTCGCCTTATCGAGACCGGCTGCATGTCCTTCTTTGGCGATGTTTACCACGACGAAAACGATGGCGATCGAGCCGCCGAAAATGATTGACAGAGCCAGAAGGCGCACTGTTTCTACGAATTTGTTCATTGTTGATACCTGCTTGGTCTTTGTCTTGTGCGGGTTTCCGCTTTCAGTTCGGGTGATTCTTTGCAAAGGCGTCTGGAGGGCGGCTCTCCCGGCTCTAACCCGGACGTTTCGATTCGCAACCTGGCCGGACTGCCGGCACCTCGTCTGCGCTAGTGAAAAGTGGTATCACGCTCAAACCAAGAGATGTAGCTATTTCTGTATTAAGTTTCTCTAGCTCAGCTTTGGCAAAGCCCACAATCGTCTGTTTTATGACCATGTCATTGCCGACCAAGAACAAGGTGGGCACAATGTTTAGGTCGTACTTGACTGTGTTATCAAGCCTGTCGTCGAGAAGAAGAGGAAATGTAACGCCGTACATCTTGGCGAAAGAATTGGTCGCATCTGCGTCATCCTGCGAGATGCCCCAAATCGGAAATGCGGGATAGCTTCTGTGGAGCCGCTCCAGATAAGGAAATTCGAGCTGCACGACTGGGCAGGTCACTTTGAAAAAAGCTAGCAGCACGAGTGCTCTGTTTTTCAGCTCTTCCTGCAAGCTATAGGCGCTTCCTGCGCTTGTAATAAGCTTGAAATCAGGCGCCTTCGTACCTTCAATAAGTGCTACCATTGCTACCTCGGTCCTCCAAGACCATTTTACATCCTTGGCAACAGGTGCAAAATAGCGCCAGCCACGGTTCAAGCGATTCTTTATGGGAGTCTTCTCAGTGAAGCCGATTCGATCAGTCGAAGTATTGCCGTTCTTGCCCCCAGAACTGGAAGGTTTGCGAGAACTCGCTTACAACCTGCGCTGGACATGGGATCACGAAACTATCAATCTTTTCCGCCGCCTAGACCGGGAATTGTGGGAGACAACCGGGCATAATCCTGTTCTTTTGCTTGGCGCCGTTGCTCAAGAACGTCTGAATGAAGCCGCTGCCGATGAGGGTTTTGTTGCTCACCTGGAGCGCATACTCACGAAACTCCGCGAGTATATGAAGGTCGAAAATACCTGGTACGAGAAGCACCATCGTCGCTCAAAACCTCACACTGTGGCGTATTTCTCGGCAGAGTTCGGGCTTACCGAAGCACTGCCGATTTACTCTGGTGGACTCGGCATTCTCGCCGGCGACCACATAAAGGCTGCGTCGGAGCTCGGTCTGCCGCTGGTAGGCGTCGGCATTGTCTATCAACAGGGCTATTTCCGCCAATATTTGAATAAAGAGGGTTGGCAGCAAGAGCGTTATCCGGTTAACGACTTCTATAATCTGCCGATCTTGCCGGTGAAAGAAGCAGACGGCAAACCGGTTATGGTCTCAGTCGACTGTCCCGGCCGCCGCGTCTACATGCGCATCTGGAAGGCCCAGGTAGGTCGAGTTCCGCTGTATCTGCTTGATACCAATGTCCCTGAGAACGATAAAGACGACGAAGGTATCACCGATGCGCTTTATCAAGCCGATCATGATATTCGCATTCGCCAGGAAATTATTCTGGGCGTAGGCGGAATGCGCGCGCTGAAGGCTATCGGAATCGAGCCAACCATCTGTCATATGAATGAAGGGCATTCGGCCTTTCTTGGGTTGGAGCGCATTCGTATGCTCATGGAAGAAGAAAAACTTTCATTCCCGGTCGCAAGAGAAGTTGCTGCGGCAGGAACAGTCTTCACTACTCATACAGCTGTGCCGGCTGGCATCGACAAGTTTGCGCCGGAATTGGTCGAGCGCTATTGGGGCGACTTTTACCGTGGTCTGGGCATTTCCAAAGACGAGTTCTTCAGCTTGGGACGAATAGAGTCAAGCGACGAGCAAGAACCTTTCAGCATGGCCAATCTGGCGATCAATTTGTCGTCCAAAACCAACGCAGTAAGTCGTCTGCATGCTGACGTTTCGCGTAATCTTTTTGCCGACCTCTGGAAAGATTTGCCCGAGCACGAGGTCCCCATCACGTATGTGACTAATGGAATCCACACCCGTTCGTGGATTTCCGAGGAGATGGCCGACCTTTACGATCGCTATCTTGGACCGCGATGGTCTGAAGATATCTCCGATCAGAACATCTGGAAGCGCGTTGAGGATATTCCCGATGAGGAATTGTGGCGTATTCACGAGCGCAGAAAGCAGCGCTTGATTCACTTCTGTCGTATGCGCGTTCGTCAGCAGCTGGAGAAGAAAGGAGCCCTGCCTTCCGAGCTGAAGGAAGCGATGGAAATACTCGATCCTAACGCGCTCACAATCGGTTTCGCTCGACGCATGGCTACATACAAACGTGCGACACTGCTTTTAAGCGATCCCGAGCGGCTGGCGAAGATCCTCAGTGACAAAGATCGCCCCGTGCAGATAATCATCGCTGGAAAAGCGCACCCCGAGGATACTCCTGCTAAGGAGCTGATTCGAGAGGTAATTAAATTCAGCCGTCGCGATGACGTAAAACGTCGCTATGTCTTCCTGGAAGACTACGATATGAATGTCGCCCGCTGGATGGTAGGTGGCGTCGATGTTTGGCTGAACACGCCATTGCGTTTGAAAGAAGCATGCGGAACTTCCGGAATGAAAGTCGCCTTCAACGGCGGTATCAACATGAGTATTCTTGACGGATGGTGGGATGAAGCTTATGAGCCGCATGTCGGCTGGGCTATCGGTCACGGTGAAATGTACACAGACAGCAAATTGCAGGATGATGTGGAGTCGAATGCTGCCTATGATCTGCTGGAGAAAGAAGTAGCGCCGCTCTTCTATGAACGCGATCGAGATGGGCGTCCTCGTCAGTGGTTGGCTCGCATGAAGTCATCGATGTTGGAAATTTGCCCGATGTTCAACATCAATCGCATGGTGAGAGAGTATGCGCAGCGAGTCTATTTCCCGACTGGCGCCCGTTGCAGTGAATTCCACGCAAATGGGGCCGCCAAAGCGAAAACGCTGGCCGACTGGAAGGCTCGCGTGATTAAGAGCTGGCAGAGCGTACAGATAGAGTCCGTTGAGGCTGGCGAGCGCGATAAGGTGCAAGTCGGAGACGATATGCGTATTCGCACTACGGTCAATCTTCAAGACTTGAAGCCGGAAGATGTTGCAGTGCAGATTTATCATGGAAAGATAGGTCCTACCGGCATGATCGAAGAAGGAGAAATCATACCGATGTTCCCGGCTGAGTCGGGCAAGAACACCAGCGGGTCTGTTGTGCAATTTACCGGCGCGATTCGATATTTCAAAAGTGGTCGACACGGTTTTACTGTGCGCGTACTGCCACATCATGATGATCTCGCTACTCCTTTTGACACAGGCCTTCTCACCTGGGCTACTGAGCAAGTCAACGTAAAGGTCTAAAGACAGAGGTCGGCGACGAGAAAGCAATACCACGTTTATCCGCAGGAATCGACCGTTCGCTCGGGACTGGTCACTTACTCTGCTGTTGTGGAAAAGCCGGATGGGCAAAAGGAGACGCTCTGGTATCGATTGCCTGAGAACTATCGCCCCTTTGTTGACGACAGCGCCGATTATCTAGCTGTGGCAAACATTTTTCAGGCAATGGAATCGGGCGTTGATTGCATGATACATGAACGCGTGTCACGCACGCTCTTGCGCAATCTCAGTGAATTCCAATCGGTGTGGTCGAGTTGGTTTCCAGAGCGCTATAGAAGCGTCGAAATCACCGCGGATACCGAGGACCCTGTGGACATCGCGGAAACCGAAGACACAGAGGACACCGCGGACACCGCGGACACCGCGGACACCGAAGATAGAGAGAACACCGAAGACACAGAGGACATAGAGAACACCGAGGATGAACCTACTAAGGCGTTCGGCGAAGAAGCTTGCCATCCGTCGAATGCCGCACTTGCTACATACACAGGAGGAATCGATAGTTCATACACGGTGATGCGTCATAACCGTAAACTCTGCGGTCGCATGACACAACCGTTGAAAGCCTGTCTCTTTGTTCATGGTTTTGATATTCCTTTAGTCGACATTGAAGCCTTCGAGCGTGTCAGAAAACGCCTGGAGAATACTCTTTCGCGTACTGGTCTGGAATTGGTCTCCATGGCTAGCAACCATAAAGAGTTAAATCCCCAGTGGGACCATACTCACATAGCCGGCGTCGCCTCATCTCTCATGTTGTTGAGCAAACGATTTGACAGAGCCCTGATTGGGAGCACGTATACATATAACGAGTTGTCTATGAAGTGGGGTAGCAATCCGGTTTCAGATCGGATGCTGTCAAGCCACCGCATGACTGTCTTTCACGATGGTGCTGAGACTGGAAGAGGTGGAAAGATGGCTGCTTTGTATGACTGGCCTGAGGCATACGACGACCTGCGAGTTTGCTGGAGTGCTCCCAATAAAGATGAAAATTGTGGAACTTGCGGCAAGTGTGCTTTAACTTTGCTTGGCTTCAAATTTAAAAAACTTCCGCTGCCTAAATCTTTTCCTTCTGGACTTTCTGAGGCAACGATAGAACGTCTGGAATTCGACGAATCCCACTTGAGTGCCGCTGAAACCCTCTTGCGGTTTGCTTTGAAAGAGGCTGAGCCAGCACCTTGGGTGATGGCTCTGAAAAAATGCGTGGAAGCCAATCGGAATCGTCTGGAGCCAGCTGGCAAGGAGAATAGCTCATTCTATGGGCGCATAAAGCGAAGACTTAGCCGCCTTTCGAAATAAACTGCACCTTCCATACCTTGTCCTTTTTCAGCCTGCGCATGTTGAGGGAAAAACCTGAGAAAATCCCTCAATTTAATGTAAGATGCCAGCCTTCCGACGTCTGAATTCTGGTTTGAGATACAGAAAAAACGCGAGAAATCTAAAGCGAACCGGAGCCAACCGGAACGGGCCGGAGCGAGCCGGAGCGGGCCGGTGCGGGCCGGTGCGAGCCGGAGCGGGCGGGAGCGAATAGGGTGAGGGAAAAACCTGAGAAAATCCCTCACTTTTTGCCATGGCTTGCAAATGGTTGAGATGGCCGACAGCAACGAAGAAAACTGAGGGAAAAACCTGAGAAAATCACTCAGCCTTCATGCCTTTTATTTCTGAATATATGGGCTGTTCCGGCACGGAATTCAAGGGTTGAAAAGCACAAGTGTTGTGAATACGCCGGTCATTGGAGTTTTTAGTCTCAAGATGTGAGGGAAAAACTCAGGAAAATCCCTCAACCTGCGTGCGGGAAAATTAGAGATCCGTAGCTGGAAATTTGACCGCTCGAAAGCCCAACCTGCTTGCTTCCGCCAGTTTTTGCGGGAGCTCTTAAAGTGAACCTATGCCCAGCGCTAGCAGCGCGCATCTATCTAACACCGCAGATTGAAGAGCTAAAAATTGAGACCCAGTATGAGGTTGGTATCGGCAGAACGGATCATAAAGTTCTCACAGGCAAAGCCGATTCTGCAGGTCGCTTTCACCATCACATAGCTTGGCACTGTGAACCAAATCATCACTAGTTTTTAGGGCTTGTTTTTTTTCATTGCAACGTACAGAAATTGTCTTGCGAGTTTTGGAAAACTGGCCAATATTTGCTCGCTCTTCTCCGCTTGTTTCTCGAGCGTTTCGTACTTTTGCAAGAGTTCATGAAATTCCGTATGCAAGCGGCGATAATCTTCCTGCCTCTTATCTTGTGCATCTAGCTCGGCAATTTGTCTTTCGGCTCTGCGAATCATTTCTTCGAGTATTTTTGGTACGTGCTTTCGAGCCGTGTCTACATGCGCAATCAGCACTTTGTAGTATGCCGCGCTAATGGAGCCGTAGTTCTGACTCCACGACTTTGAGTGTTTTCGGTAGCTCCAGAGCGGCTGTGGAACATACGCGAATTTGGTGCTGAGCTCAAGCACTGAGATCCAGAATTCAGTGTCGACAATTGCTTCAAAATTCTTGTATCCTCCCGCTGCATCGAAAACCTCCTTCTTGAAGATGAAAGTGTTGTGAGGGTAGTGGCCTGCGATGATGTCTCCCAGGTCGATGCTTGGCTTATATACATAGTTGTGTATGCCAAAAATTTGAACATCCGTACAAGCGGCTGAAGCACCTTCTCTATGCATGGCTTCGAGAGTTGTTTGAATATATTCTGGTTTCAGCAAGTCATCACTGTCAAGGCTCAGATAAATTTCTCCCTGGCTGTGCTTGGCGGCAGTGTTTCTTCCAGCCGCATTGCCCTGGTTCATCTCGTGTCTGATTATCTTTATGCGTGGATCGTGCAAACTGGCCAGCACCTCTTCTGCTGCATGGTTTGGAGAACAGTCATCCACGACTATCAGCTCCCAGTTTTTGTAAGTTTGTGCAAGGACGCTTTGAGCGGATTCCAGTAAGAGATCGCCGAGCTCGTAATAGGGCATTAGAATGCTGACGAGAGGTTCGTTTTTGCTTATTGAATCCAATTCTTTTTCGCCTTAACGCATGCCGACTTTTTTCAATGCAATGTACGACGCCTGGCGCGCCATTGCCGGCAGGCTGGCTAAAATACGTTCGTTGCGCAGGACGCGCTCTTCTAATTCTTGATATCTGTGCCTTAATGCTGTCATTTCGGTTTGCAGATGTTCGAAATCTGAGTTCAGCCTAGCAGAATCCGAATGCGGACTAGATTGGCGCAGATAGAGTTGCTTTGCGTCTTCATGAGAAGCGGACGCCGCCAATTCGCACCACTTCTCCAGCAGGACGTCTAAATGCACTGCAACCGATTGGTGATGCATTAGCAAAACCTCGTAGAAGTACTTCAATGCGAATCTTCTTTTTGTATGCATTGCACCATCTTTGTGCGTGCGATAGAGGTAAAGGGGCTCCGGCACGCATGCAAACTTGACCCCGGTTTCAATGACTGAAATCCAAAATTCAGTGTCTTCGATAAGGTCGAGACTTTTGTAGCCACCTGTTGATTCGAATGCTTCTCGCTTTATCAGGAGAGTATTACATGGGAAATGCCCATAAAATATTTCGCCGAGATCTATGCTCGGAACGTAAATTTTTTCTCGCCCGGCATCTCCAAAATATTGGACATGAGTGTAAGCAGCTGAGGCGCCGATTTCTTGAGCACCCCGAACGGTCTTCTCTATGTAGGTCGGCGCAAGCATGTCATCACCATCCAGCGGGATCAGATATTCGCCGTTACTTTGGGCTGCTGCCAGATTGCGAGAGGCGCTGCATCCCATGTTTTCTTTATTTCTGATGATTCGAATCCGTTGGTCGGATTCACCGGCTAGGATTTCATTGGCGGGTTGCTCTGGCGAGCAATCGTCCACCACTATCAATTGCCAATTTGCGTAAGTCTGATTCTTTACTGACTCGACCGCCTGCTGAAGAAAGCTTCCCAGCTTGTAATAGGGCATCAATATGCTTACTAGTGGTTCGCTCTCATTCATACACGTCAGGCGCTCTAAAGGTTTGTCAATCGACAGTACTCTAGGTTAACCATCCAGACTGATTGGTTAGTTGTATGTAATTTAGATGTATGTATCTAAACAGCTCCCACGAACGTCAGGTCAAGTGGTTATTATTGGCACACTGGCTATAAATTTGGAGACGGGTATGAGTTTGCGGAAGTCATTTTCGGCTAGTTATCAGGGATACTTGAAAGCTAGTGCACATACACGCACAGAGAGTTTGCAATCTTTCGAATTCGGAAATGACACATCCGCTTTGCAAGGTCTTTCTGCGGCAGGACCGTGCTCCTGCTTTTGCGATTGCTCTTGCCCTTGCACCTGCCCCTGCGCCTGCAGCTGTGGCTGTACCTGTCCTTGTGCTTGCAACTCCTCCTGCTTCATGCCGCCTCCGCCGACACAGTCCTAAGGCCCTTTCACTTTAAGCTGCAGCACCGGGCATCGTAAAATGTGGCTCGTTGCCTAATTGAGCGTTCACTATGCCAGACAAGCACCCTGAAGTGGCGCTTTCCTTTCTTAAGGAAGGCGGAACCAACTTTCCAAAGCGACCCAAACTTGCGGAAGACTTACTGATCTTCCAGATGCCGGACGGGCTTGGCATGCAGTTTCGGGGACTGTCCAATCCGGTGGTCTTGCGCGGCGCGCTAGCAGAAACTCTGCTGCCAAAACTTTTGCCACTGCTGGACGGCAAGAATGAAGTATCTGAATTAATTGAAAAATTGGCCCCGGAGGCTTCTGCGGGTGATGTCGCCGATCTTTTGAAAAACCTTTTCACGAGGGGGGCGATCGCTGATGCAGAGGAAGTCAGAATGGAAAACGCAGTTGATCGCAAAAATCAGCTGTTTTTTGGAAGGCGTCTGGGCGTAACTCGAAATAATGGATGCGCATCTGAAGTACTCGAAAAATTAGCGCGGTCGCCTGTTGTCGTCATTGCTGATGGATTGTTGGGCTCTTCGGTCTTAGACTTACTTATACGCTCCGGTTTTCGAAATCTAGCTGTGGCCGCTCTCAGGACCGATGCAAGCGCACAAGAATTGTTTTCAGGTTTTCCCGAAGAAATCCAAATTGATTATATCGATGGCAGCGAAGATGCAGTCGAAGGTTTTATGCAAAGCCAAATCAATTCCGCAGAGCTGGTTGTTGCTGCATTGCGCAGTGTGCCTCAATCCGTCTTCGCATCAATTAATGAGTTGTGCGTTCAAGCACAAGTTCAATGGTTACGTGCTCACGATAATGGCAGCAACATAGAAGTTGGACCATATGTAAACCCTCATGATTCGCCGTGCTTCGAATGTATGCTTGTGCGTCAGATCAGCGGCGGTGTTTATGCAGTAGAAGAAGAGCTTTTTCAAAATTTTCTTGAAGAACAATCTTCAGTGCATCAGCTTTCAGGCGAATCGATCGGTCTGGCTACCCAGGCTGCTGCTTATCTTGCTCAGGAATCCGTGCGCGTCGTCAGCGCCATTGAAAAACCCTGTCTGGATGGTAGCGTTGTAACCTTTCACTCTGACGGCAATATTGAGCAAAACTGGTTCATCCGAGTTCCACGTTGTGAAGTATGTGCAAGAGGTGGAGCAATAATACTTCCGGAGAGAACGCATGCCAGTAAAGTTTCCTGAGAAGTTAGGAACGCTTGCGCCAGTACTGGATTTGATCGATGACAGATTTGGTCCGGTTAAGGACATCGTCGGCATAAAACCAAAGGGTAAACAGCCCCCTTTCTGGATCTATCATGCAACGCTCACCCGCCCGCTCGGCGCTCACTTTGTGGAATACGACTGCGATGCCTGGGGGGCTTCGATAGACAAAGACGAAGCGCTATTTAAATGCCTGGGAGAGGTGCTGGAGCGCTATTGCATGTACAACACTTTTGCAACCGGGCAGTTTGCGACACTTTTGGCCCGCGAATGCAAATTGTTGGAACAGCTGCCGCGATGCGCAGAGAGCGAGCCTTGCGCAGATTCTTTCAAGAAAATTTCGCCGGACTGGTTTCTCACGATGGCCCAAGTAAAGGAAGTGGCTAATGGCGAACTGCACTGGTTGCCGGCTGGATTTGTCGACTTTACCTATCAATCTTCGGCGCATGAGCCAAAAGTAACGCTCTCGCACTCTTCTGGTTCCGCTTTTCATGAGAGCCTGCATCGTGCAATTTGGGCGGGGCTGTGCGAAGTAGCTGAGCGTGATGCTTTTTCACTTTTCTGGCTCAATCAGCTGCCCGCGCGCGAAATTGTCCTGGACAACCTCGGTCTTCACAGCAGAAGTAAGGACCTGAGCGCGCTTGCTAGAAGGTTGGAGTCTATCAAAAACGCCGGCTTGCGTGCTCGGACCTTTGATATAACAACTGATTTCAATGTGCCCACTGTATTTACAGTGGTGCAAGGCGACGAGTATCCGTATGCAACTTTTGGTGCCGCTTGCTCTGCCGATCCGGTAAAGGCAATCGTGAAGTCGATTGATGAAGTCTTTCTTGTGCGACTCGCTCAACTCTCAGGAAAGCAGAGCGCGAAGGTTCCTTCATTCACAGAGTTTTCCTGGGTGGCGAGCTTACGCGATCATTCCGACCTGTATGCATTGTGGAAAGATACGCCGGCATTCGATTTTTTTATGAAGGATGCGGGAAAAATTTCGCTAATTGACTTCCAGCAGAGGGACTGGTGGTCTGAGCCTGATAATTTCTCGCAACTTCAGGATCATTGTCGGATGATGCAAGAGCGGCTTGGCATGACGGTTCTTTACATGGACTGTACACTGGATGATGTTGCGCGTTTTGGTGCAGGGGTAAAGGTTGTTGTTCCGCAGATGCAACCTATTTATGTGCCGCAAACGCTAAAGTGGCTTGCCTGTCCGCGCCTGGCAAGACACGCTGAAAAGCATTCCTTGAAATTTGCAAGCAATCCTTATCCGCACCCTTTTCCATAGGTGATTTAGTGAAAATTACAGAGAAGAAAATGGTTGCAGATCTCGCTTGTGAATATCACACAGCAAGCAATAACTCGCCATGGCTTCTAAAACTGCCGGTCATTCGTCAGATCAACTACAGCGAACATGTTCAAGAGTTGATGGATGAGGGACCAAGACAAATCGATTCGGCAACGGACATAAAGCTCTTTGAGAAGCTGGCGGAGAGCTCACAAATGACACTTGTTGAAGCCTTGTCTCTCCGCAAGAGTTCACGGGAATTTTCCAGGCAAGCTCTCGACTTGCAAAAATTCGGTGCTTTGCTGGGGCTATCGAATGGAATGCGCGCCAGTGTAGGCAACGCGCATGATTCCAGCAGGAACGCGCCCAGTGCCGGCAGCCTGTGCTCTTGCGAGATGTACGTACTGGCGCTCAATGTCTGCGACTTGGAGAAAGGGCTTTATCACTATGATGTTGCTCTTCACGGATTGAAACAAATCAAGCTCGGTGACTTCAAGGAATGGGCAAAGCGTATGCTGCTTTTGCAAGCGGAATTGAGTGAAGCCAGTGCGTTGATTTTTCTTGCCAGCAATCAAGGGCGTCTGCGCAGCAAATATGGGCCGCGTGCGTATCGGCTTGGATTGCTGGATGCCGGGCATGTTTCGGAAAACATCTATTTGGTATCCGCCGCCCTCGATCTGGCAGTTACGGCGACGGGCGGTTTTATTGATGACGAATTGAATAATGCGCTTGGCTTAGATGGAATCGACGATTGCGTTGTGCTTGTGCTGGCGGTAGGGAAGCCGGTTTGAGCATCTGATTCAATAGGGCGGCTTGCCAAACAGGGCTTTTATTCTTTCGCCTGTTTGTTTCAATTCATGCTGAATACTTTTCTTTGGTTTTAGCCGCTGCTTATTGACCTGCACAAGCTCTGCGATCTGGTCGCGGAAAGGCAACCTGTTGCCTACCTTTAGCAGGGTCTCCAGAGCCTCGATATGAATTTCGTCGAGTTCTTCGACTGCGTCGAAAACTTCTTGGCTAAGAGAATTTGGAAAAGAGCATGGAACAGGCAATTGAAGCATGTTGACCAAAAGAAGCGTGACCAGGCACTTTCCGCAGTGCCCGCAATTCTGATCTTTTTTAGGGTTGGAGTAGCAGACGCGAATACGTTCGTATGCGGTTTGCCATTCACGCAGGTGATAAAGTTTCGAGCCTCGGTTCCAGATCGCTCCATCGTGAAAGATAGCGTAGTTGCGGCTCGACATCAAATGATCGCTGGTCGGGTTGCTGCCCCAGAGGGGAGCCAGGTCGTTATAGCAATAGGTGCCTGGAATGATGCCTTCGGAAAAGCTGCGTTTGAAAAGCGTGAGACAGGAAGCAATTCCTGCTGCATGAGTTATGTTCCAGTCTTCGAAAAGTTGCCTGTGATTGGACTGAACCGAATAAAGCGGCACGCCCACTGATTTGAGCGTGTCCTGATTTGTTCTAAATGCCCTGAGATAGGACTCTTCGTCTTCCAGCGGAATGTCGAAGCCGTGAACAAAAAGGGCTGCTCCAAGGTTCCGCTTCAACCTGCCGCAGATACCTGAAGCGTGACGGTAAATCGTGAAACAGCTGTCCAAGCCTCCGGAAAAGGCGCATATCGACCTGTCCAGATCAGGAAATACATCAGTCTCGGCTTCCGTGTCAGCGGTGATTTCAACTCGATTGTATTTGGCAGGCAGATTGGCGTACCAGTAAGCCTGGTATTCCATGAGGTTGCGGATCAGGAAGGGGGAGACTGTTCCATGCACATGCACGTTGGCTTTCGTACTCATGGCGGCAAAAATCGCCCCGATGAGAAATGGCTCAGCGCTGCCGGTGAGATTTTGTCCAAGTTCTTCCGGAATTCTGTACCAGAGCTTGCTGCGCTCCCCTGTTGGTGATTCGATTTCCGCCGCCAGCTCGATTTTGCCGGCAACCAGCTTGGGTTCTAGTTGGTAAATATTGGTATGCATACTGCATTTGTATAACACCGCCGATTGCATAATCATGAGATGGTTGTCATGTTGGTTTTCAATCAGCGAGTAGACTGGTACAAAACCTTCTTTCACGACTATGCAAAAAGCGCCGCTGATCTCGATTGTAATCACGTACTACAGCTACGCCGACTTCTTGTTGGAAGCGGTGGCCAGCATCAAGGCGCAGACATATCGTAACTTCGAGGTGATCATCGTTGATGACGGCTCGCCCGAAAAACATGTATTCGAGCTTGATTTCGGCCCGGTCGATTTCCCTCTCAAGATTGTTACGCACGAGTCGAATAAAGGTCTGCCTGAAGCAAGAAACACAGGTGTTAAGCAGGCATCAGGTGATTTTCTCGTAATTATGGATTCCGATGACCTGATTTTGCCAACCTTTCTTGAAGAGACTATGGCGGCTCTCATGAATTCGGACAATGACGGCATCTACACACAAATGCAATTGTTCGGTGCGCGCGACTATCTGTGGAAAGACGAAGTTTCGCTTTTCTCTTTGCTGGCAGGGGAGCCAGGCCCTGTGACTTTCCTTATGAAGCGCCGCGTTTTCGAAGAGGTTGGTGGATATAACCAGCACCTCACACTTAACAGCGATCACGAGTTTTGGGTAGCAGCACTGGGCGCCGGGCTCAAATTTGGACGGATCGAGCGGCCCCTATTTAAATATCGCAAGCACGAATTCAGCATGTCGAGCGTGAACCGCGATCAGTGGTGGCAATCGATTCCGGTTTTGATGGAACACCATAAAGAACTGTACGACAAATATTATCCGGAAATTTTGGCGTTCAAAGAACGACAATTTCGCAAGCTCGAAGATCAGTATGACACTCTCTATCAAGAATGGCTGGAAGTAGACTCCGAATCGCGACGTGTTCATGCTATTCACAAAGAGGCTTTGAAGCGCATGTCTTTTGCGGACCAGGTTTTTCAAAATCCGCTCTTGCGTGCGATCTTTTTTCTCTTTCGCAGGGCCCCAAACAGCACAATCGATTCGGACGTCGATACTGAATATCCTATGCCGAGCAAGACCGCTCCCGATGCGGATGCACGGATCAGTGCCATAGGCGACAGGCGCCGCGTTGTTCCGCGCTAGTTACTCTCACTGAGAAATTCAGTAATCTCACTGTCTTCTTTTAAGAAGCGACTGTTTTTGTTCCCCATTTTCCAGGTGGAGAAAAATTGCTCGTTCTTATGATATGAATTCGACACCAGTCCGTTTTTCACGCCAAGGATGCAGGCAGCCAGATGCACATGCAGTCTGTCGGTGACGATAAGAACACACTCAGAGACTTGTTTAAGCGCGTCGAAGGCAATCATCCAGGAGAAGAGAGTCTGTTCGCGATTTGGCATGGAATCAAGGAGAGCGGCAAAGCGTTTTAAATATCTCCACTTCAACCTGTCCGGCAGGCGTTTAGGTTTTGCAAATCCTCTTTGCCAAAACTCGCGTACAGCATATACCGACCCCGGCAATTTTTTGTACAGCGCTGCAGGCTCTTTCAGTTTTCCACGCCCGTCGTAGATCCATGTATAGGTCTCCCAGTCTTCGCTTTCAATATTGAGTGACTGGGCGATTTTGGCTAGATTTGCCTTTTCAGCTTCTTTGTCCTGGCGGATGAGAAATTTGGTTTTTCCTCTCTTTGGTTTTTTGAAAAACATCTGAATCACCGGTGCCAGTGCAAAAACCATATCCGGCGCCAGGATCGATCGGCATTGATTGAAGTGCTGCTGGGCGAATTCAAAACTTGTTTGGTCACGGCAGAAAATCGTCAAATCCGGATGCGTATTGAAAATATTTTTCGCGCTTTCCAGAGATGCGGGATCGAGAAAATGTATCGATTGGGGCATTATGTAAATCGGGCAATCATGATTGTCGGCAATCACGCTTTCTCGAAACTTCTGGCTGTCAGGCCAGATGTCGCCGAGATTGCCGCCGCCCTGAAAGAAGATCGGCGCACTGCCGTTTTTTTCTTTCAGTTCTTTTTGATCAAAACTAACTATAGAAGCCGCGTAAGTGATACGCGCGCTTCTATTTTCTTTGAGATAGAAACATGTACCCAGCCAGATCAGATGATCTCCTGAATTGAGATGGTCAGGATAGTCGAGCAATGCGCACTGCTGAAAGTTCTCAATCTGAGCGAGTGCTTCCAATAGCCGAGTTTCCAGAGGCAGATCTCTCAGGTGTGTCGCCTCTGATATTTCCATGTTTTCTTTTGCTCTTACTCTACTTTCAGGTCACCGGCAGCAATGGCGAATTCGGCTGTTGGTTTTCCTTGAGCATTGGAGGCGTTGAGTATCTGCAGTTTGCGTTTGGTATCCACATCGACGACCGATACAAAAACTGTGTACTTGCCGGGCTTGAGGGGAGGCATTTTTAGCTCTTCCGACCAGGTGATCGGTTTGCCGGCCTGCCACTGGTTGGTAGGAGGCTGCGGTGTATGCAGTGACTGCCCGATCGGTCTTCCGGTTTCATCACGAAATTCCATCTGCACTTTGTAGCTGCCCGCCACGTCTTTGTCGAATTCTCTGGACGGACGCAGCGGCGGAGCGGCGCCCAGGTTGAGAAATTCGAAGGATGCTTTTAGCTTGTCGCCTTGCTTTAACTTTTCGTCGAAAGAGATTTTTTGCGAGACCAGTTGATAGCCCAGTTTGGAACGCAACTCTTCCAGAGATTTTGAAAGCGCTTCGTCCTTGGCTGCTGCTTCTACCGTAGAGAGCGGAATTTCCACATAACTGATGCCGTCCACAGGAGCATTCTTGGCTATTTTCTCCAGTCCCTCGGCGTCTACTTTCTCAGTCAATTGATAGCCGGTGAAGGTGTCAGGGTGGAATTTGATTATGACGCGATACTGATCGAATCCATGTTTGCCGTCATTGACATTTTGACGCGTTATGTAGACGCGCTGTCCGTAACGATAAATCAGGTAGTCGGAAATTTCGTCCAGCGTATCTTGTCCCGGCCGATTGGGGGTCGGAGGATCGACGTCGAAGTTCAATCTTGCAGTCGGGAACGCTTTGGGAAAAATGTCGGCTACATATTTCCAGTGTGTGACGAGCTGTCTCTGGCTCATGCCGTGGTCTTTGGTGAGAGCCTTTTCGAGTTTGTCGTAATTTCCTTTTTCTCCGGTCACATCCGGCACGACCAGTGTGCTGCCGCCGATGCCACCACCGGTGATGCCGATGGAATGAATGCCGGGATGTTTGTCATACTTCTCTCCCATTTCGGTGATGAAGTTCGACCATTTCGCCAGGTAATTGGTGTCCCAGAAGATCGGCATCAGATGCTGCTTGCCGTCCTTGCCGGTGTATTCCATGGTTTTGACGTCGCCGGTGAAAACCCAGCTCGGCGTGTCGGATTCCAGAGCCACCTTCTTGTCGCCCTCTTCCGCCTTCGCTGCAACGTAACCTTCTGGCACCGTGTCTATGCCGCAAGTGGAAACGCGCACTATCAATGTCTTGCCCGAGGGCTTCAATAGTTCAAGAAGATTGTCCAGCGGCTGCCAGTTGAACTCATCCTCTTTCGGTTCCAGGACCTTCCAGGGGATTGTTACCGAAATTCCGCTGATATTCGGGCGGCTCAAAATTTCTTTGATTGTCTCGGTGTTGCCGATTTTTTCGGTTGGTATCAGAGCAAAAAGACCAATCTCTTTATTGAAAACCGGCTGCGCTCCTTCGATGGAAACGGCTTTGAATTTCTTCGTTTTGATCAGCCGGTCTTGCCCCTCATTCAGGTAGTGCTTTTTCTCCGGAATGGGATTGAAATACTTGACAAATTCGCCGGGCGTATTTTTAGCGTCAGCTTTCTGAAGAGGAAGTCCTATACCAGAAAGTGCAGAGACGCCAAAGGTTACCGCCAGCGAAAGTGATATTGATCTAAACGCGAAATCCTTCATAGCGCTACGCTCTTTCCCTCCATCAGGCATTTTTCCGAGTTGGCCGGTTATATATTATATGCAAACAGCCATTTTTTCCCTTTTAAATCGCATGGTTGCTTGCATAAAGGTGTCCGCTTAAATGTGATAACCTTTCACGACGATTCAAAAAGACGAAGTGGAGGCGTTTCTTGAGTCTTTCTTACCTGGGGCACAGCGCGGTCAGGTTCAATGTTTCGGGGGTCAACATATATGTCGACCCTTATCTCAAAGATCCGATCGATTGGACGAAATTGCCAAAAGGCGATCTCGTTCTTTTTAGTCACGGTCACTTCGATCATGGCGTACTTATGGCGCTCAAACTTTACGAAGCGTGGCAATGCAAATTTGCCGGTCCACGCGTCCTGATGCGCTGGATGGCGCGCAAGTACCGAAAGCGCATTCCCCATGAAGCGCTTATCAGCATCGACCACCACGAGACGATTTCTTTCAACTCTCTGAACATAAGAGCAATTCCAGCCCATCATCCTGTCAACCGGCTTGGAAAGACGATTTTGCACCTTCACGCTCGTACCAGAGCGCCCGGCAAACCTGTAAACGGCTACTATTTCGAAGGTTTCTATCACGCCGGCGATACCATTTATACGCAGACGATTCGGGATAGTCTCAAAGGGTTGCCCGTTCACACGGCCTGTCTGCCGATCGGTGGCAAGTACGGGGTCGCCTCTCCTGATGAGGCATTGAAGATCGGCGAAGAGATCGGCGCCAAGCGCATTGTTCCGCTACACTTTCAAGCTCTCGTCGAGCGCGTGCCCTTTCGCTATCAGTCGTCCGATCTCGTCAAGCACGCCAAATCGACCGGTACGAATATCGAGATTTGTCCGCTGGCGATCGGAGAGCTTCTGGAAATAACAGCTAAAGCATCCGGCTAGATGACATGAGTCAGGCGCTGAGAAAATTCGGACGGGAAGCCAATCGGATAAAACTATAAGTCTGGGTACAAACAGATTTAGGTATGGCTTAACGGTCTGATAAAGTTGGCTGAAGAAAATTCGAGTACTGGCGCCAAGACTATTCGCTTGATGAAGCATCCCAGACCTCCTGCGGAAGCTCAGATCGAGGAATTGCTCACTACGGCTCGCAATAACATCCGTATTACTGTCGAATTGCCGTTCAATGAATCGGCAGAACCTTACATGCTAAGCAGCTTCGTAGAGTCTGCCAAAGCTGAATGTTTCTGGATGTTCTATCGAGGGGTCGGGCCTGATTCTTCGCTGCTCTGGAATATGATGACCGACGACCCGGGTTTGATTCATCATCTGATGACTTCGCAGTTTCCTGCACTGGAGACCGGTTTTAGCACTATTCCAAAGTCCAAAGCCGTAGCCCGCGCCGTGGCCAATTACAAGGACGTGAAGGACTCTCAACTTCCGGCTGATTCCGAATTCGAGATGTCCGACTCTCCAGCCGCACAGAATTTTCCGAGGAGCGCCAAGCCCGAGCACGATTTGCTGACTTTGCCTGATCCGCCCCAGCAAACTCTGCCTGGTTTGCCGAATGCGCCTTTTTTGCAAGCGCCCGGCATGAATACTCCAGGCGCACCGGCTTTTAATCCGCCTGCCGTACCCTTTCCTCAGGCAGCTGGCCCTGCCTCAGCGCAAGATGTGGCGGCTGCAGCTGCTCATGCCGCCGCCCAGGCGGCCATTCAGGCTGCTGTGCAGGCTGCGGCGCAAGCGGCAGCTCATGCGGCTGCCCAGGCGGTCAACGCGCAGACTGCGCCGCCGTCACAGCAACCGCAGACGGCTCCTGCTGCTGGTCCTGCCCCTGGAGCGAGCCCTCCGAATCATCAGAATCTCGAGCCCCCACCCGGCTACACTCCTCTCAATCTGCCCAATGGAGTGCACCTTGCTCACACGCCGCAGATTCCTCTTGCGTCCGTTGTTCCTCTTTCCCCTCAAGTTCCGGTGCCGGCGGCGCCTTCAGAGCCGGTTGAATTGCCATCCTTTCTTACTTCTGCGGTCAATGCCAATGCCAGCCCTGCCACGGCTGCACCCGTTGCACAGCAACCGGCGCAGCCGGAATCGTTGCCCGCGCAGTCTCCTGAGCCAGCGCCTCTGCCTGCTCCTTCAGCTTCGCCCTTTGCGGCGCCAGGATCTAAAAGTGCAAATACGCCTTCGCGAGGTACCGCGGATAAGACACTGCAACTGGAAGCTGACGCGCACACAGCGCCGGGTCGTGGCTGGTTGAAGGACGCGAAGGGCACAAGCATAGTTGTCGAGCCGGTTGCCGAATCGGCACCGGATGCCGATTCTCCCTTTGTTCAGCCGAAAAAATCGCCGCGGCAGACCAATCAGAAAATGAAAGCCCGCCCGATGCTGGAAGGCGATCTGACCAATTTGCAGATGCCTACCCTGCTGCAGTCTATCAACATGGGCAAAATGACAGGGCGCCTGGATTTGCAATCAGGTGGAGAGCTGTCCGTAGTCTACTTCAAGGAAGGTTTGCCAATTCACTGCCAGCTGAGAAATTCAGAGGGAGAAAACGCGCTCATCGAGGCGATTGGCTGGGATGAGGGTGAGTTCAAATTTTTCGTCGAGTCCCCGCATCACAGAGAAACAATCAAAAAACGGCTCGACCTGCTGCTGATGGAAGGTGCGGCTCTAATTGACCAGAGCAAGTTTCTCAAGGAAATAGGAGTCAATCTGGACTCTTATCTTGTTCGCAATCATGCCGATATAACCGAGCAATTATTTGAAGAAATGGTTTCGCGCGGCGCGGCTGCTGAGATGAACCTGCAAAAAATGCTCTATCAGTTGATTGACAACGAGAGCACTCTGGAAGACTTGTTGCGCTTGCGTCCGATGCCAAAGCCTCGTTGGGTGCCGGTTATTTTCAACCTGGTCACTTGCAGTCTGGTTTCTTTTTCCGACCGACCGTTGCATGAGGGTGGCGAAGAGGCGGCTGTCGAAGATATTGACTGGCCGGCTATTCAGGCTTTTGAAGACTCGATCAAAATTGCTGAAACCGGTTTTCTCACTTATCCGGCTTTTGTCTACCACCTGGAGCGCGAATACGAGCGTTTTGAACGTTTTCAACATCCATTCACCTTGATTATTCTGGAAGTTTCGATCAAAGAAGAATTATCGGAAACCAAAGATCCGAAGGTGCTTCAGGACAGGGCGGTACTCGGCCAGTTGTCGACAAGAATCGAAAAGCTCAAGCGAAAGACTGATATTGCTGGACACTTTGGAGAGAATCAGTTCGCTTTGCTACTTCTGGAGACAGAGGGCGAGGCCGGGCGAAATTTTGCCAGCCGGCTGGCTGAAGCAATCGCTATGAATCCGTTCACTACCGATCGTGTGGAGGTCGTGCGGCTGACTGTACGGCTCGGCGTCTCTTCTGTACCTGAGACCTGCCGCGATCTGGGTCGATTGATTTCTCTTGCCCGTCCGCAAATTTCTCAAAAATAGTCTTTCTGTTTTGTGGAATCAGTTGATTCTTTCAATTAGGTGGTAAATAAGAGCTAACGGCCAGCGCGTTGGAAATTTTCTTTCCTGCGTCAGGTTGATGCGACAGCGCATGACAAGCCGTGCTTGACAGGAGGGCGTGGCGGCTTTTATAAAGCTTTGTATAAGTTTGTTAATCTGCTTACTAATATGCGGCCATCATTAGAGCAAGGCCCATAAGCATTTTTGGAGTTCGCAGCGCGCGATACAAGAAACGGCGGCAGTTATCTGCCCGTTTCACGAGGCGCGGCAAAGTATAATTCCGGGGGGACTCCATCTTAAGGAGTAAAGGGAGTTTAAAAGATGGGAAAAGCAGTAGGCATCGACTTGGGAACGACCAACTCTTGTGTTGCCGTTATGGAAGGTGGTCAACCGGCGGTGGTTTCCAACTCTGAGGGCGGTAGAACGACGCCATCGGTAGTAGCCTTCACCAAGTCGGGAGAACGGCTCGTCGGGCAACTCGCCAGACGCCAAGCAGTTCTTAACCCAGAAAACACCGTTTATTCAATCAAGCGATTTGTTGGACGCCGCTTCTCGGAAGTACAGTCCGAGCAGAAGATTGTGTCTTATAAAGTCAAGGAAGGCGCCGACGGCGGTTGCAAAGTCGCTATTCAAGGCAAAGATTATTCGCCGGAAGAGATTTCAGCGATGATTCTGCGCAAATTGAAAGAAGATGCCGAGAAGTATTTGGGCGAAAAGGTCACTTCAGCAGTAATCACCGTTCCTGCTTATTTCAATGACTCGCAACGCCAGTCTACGAAGAACGCGGGCACAATCGCCGGTCTGGACGTTCTGCGTATCATCAACGAGCCTACAGCAGCTGCGCTTGCGTATGGTCTCGACAAGAAAGACAACGAAATCATCCTTGTATTCGACTTGGGCGGCGGCACCTTCGACGTATCCATTCTGGAAGTAGGCGACGGTGTTTTCGAAGTTAAGTCCACCTCGGGCGATACGCACCTCGGCGGCGACGACTTCGACCATCAAGTTGTCACCTGGGTTGCCGATGAATTTATGAATCTCGAAGGCATCGACTTGCGCAAGGATAGGCAAGCGTTGCAAAGACTTACAGAAGCAGCTGAAAAAGCGAAGATCGAACTTTCGTCAGTAACCGAAACCAATATCTCTCTTCCTTTCATCACCGCAGATGCCACAGGTCCTAAGCACTTAGAGATAAAACTTACCCGTGCTCGTTTCAACGAATTGACACGTAGTCTGGTAGAGCGCTGCCGCAATCCGATGGAGCAGGCATTGAAGGATGCCAAGCTCGGTTATGAACAATTGGACGAAGTCGTACTGGTAGGCGGTTCGACCAGAATTCCGGCTGTTCAAGAACTTGTAAAGCAAGTTACCGGCGGTAAAGAGCCCAACCAATCAGTTAATCCGGACGAAGTTGTGGCAGTTGGAGCCGCTATTCAAGCGGGTGTTCTCGGTGGTGAAGTCAAAGGGGTTGTACTCCTCGACGTCACGCCTCTGTCTCTTGGTATCGAGACAATGGGCGGCGTATTCACCAAGCTCGTCGATCGCAACACCACGATTCCGACAAGAAAAGCAGAAGTATTCTCGACTGCAGATGATAACCAGACGGCTGTCGATATCTATGTATTCCAGGGTGAACGTCCGATGGCTCGGGACAACAAGCTCTTGGGCAACTTCCGTCTTGACGGTATTCCGCCGGCATCAAGAGGTACGCCTAAAGTTGAAGTTACCTTCGACATCGACGCCAATGGCATCATGAACGTCACCGCTCGTGACCAGATGACAGGCAAAGAGCAGAAGATCACCATTACTGCTTCCACCAACATGTCCAAAGAGGACATCGAAAAAGCGATGCGCGATGCCGAAAATTACTCGGCAGACGACCGCAAGCGCAAGGAAGAAGCGGACGTGCGCAACGAAGCAGACAGCATCTGCTACGCAGTCGAAAGACAGGTGCGCGATCTTGGCGACAGAGTATCGTCTGGGGAAAAGGCAAGAGCAGAGATGTTGGTTGCCGACCTCAGGCAAAAACTCAAAGACGATGCAGATCTCGAGTCGGTCAAGCAAATCATGAACGAACTCAGAGGTGCACTCGTTCTCCTGCAACAAGCAGCTTCGCGCGGCGGAGATGAAGGCGGCGGTGCCGGCATGGAAGACTACACCACCGGAGGTGGTGATGGTGGCGCCGGCGGTGGCTACGACTACGGCAATGGCGGAGACGGCGGAGCTGCCGGCTACAGCCAGGCTGGTGAAGACGTTGTCGATGCTGAATTCAGAGCTTCAGACGACTAAGTCGGGCAAGCGAAAAATTTGTAGGGGCGGCGCCAAGCGTCGCCCTTGCTTTTTGTTTTCCAGCTCAGCCAAGTCAAATTGTTTGTTTTGCTCGAAAGTTTCAGTCCTTTCCTTAGAATGCGCCGAGGCGCGGAACAAAAAAATCGAAACCGGTGTCTTGACAAAGAGGTGGAATAGGTTTTTGTTTAAGGTATATACGGCAGTTGCAGATTGCCTTGTGACTTCGGTCCAATCTTTGTTTCGGTGATTTTGACCATGAAAACAGCAGACAAATCTCTCCGGCGGTCAGTTGCTCGGTCCGTATTCTTAGGCTTTTGCATCGGGGTTTGCCTTAGCATCGGCGTTTCTGCCTTCGCCCAGGAGGCCGGAGGGCCGAATAGTGCCGATCTCGATAAGCTGGAGACGAAGATGTTTTCCCGGCTCTATCCTAATGACCCGCCGGAAAAACGCGTTGAGCGACTGGAACTCCTTGTCTTTGGGGCTACACAGGCAGGCGCTCTGGACGAACGCTGGGCGAGGGTGAATAAGGCTGTCAAAGACCCTGAGTCGACCGTGGCACAGCCAAAACATAATGAAACGCCATCGGCTCCCAGCGCCGCTGCCGTTCCGCCCAAGGGAAATTACCCGGCGGTAGACTCATTGGAGTGGCGGGTCCTAAAGAAGACATATAAGGCAGAGCCTATCGCAGACAGACTTTCGCGACTGGAGACAAAACTGCTCGGGCAATCGAGTCCAGGCATGGCCCTCTTCGATAGGGTGGAGCGCTTGAAGAAAATCAGCGCTACAGTCGCGGCCGGCAGTCAGCCGGCCAATTCTGGTACGGTCGTTGTCCCGCCGGGAGTGCTCGGTCCGATGCCGAAAGCCTACCCACGCGGCGCCAGCCCATTCTCATTCGCCGATCCGTCGGATCCGTCGTCCAGTGGACCATTTTCGATGCAGCCGTTCTCGATGCAGCCATTTTCGGGAAGCGACGATTTTTCGTCTATAAATCGAATGATGTCCGAAATGTTTTCCCAGATGAATCGCCAGATGCGTGATCTCAAGAGTATGCCGCCCGGGGTTTATCAATACAAAATAGAGCCGGGCTCTCCAGGCTCTATGGGCATTACTCCTTTCAAGATTCAACCAAGCAAACCCGGACAGGTTAGCCCATTCCAACCTTTTCAACAGATCGTTCCGAAAAAGGCGCCCAGCATTCAGGAAAGCCTTCCGCCTTACGCCGATCCTAATTCGATCTAGGTTACACTGTGCTTGACATTAACCGGCTCTAGCTTGTTTGCCTTGATTATTCTCTAAAATAGTCAAGTGCTAATTCTTGTTTTGAGGTAGGGTTTGCCCGCTCCAGTTCAACCATTAGAGAAGGTTGTGAAGCCTGAAACCCCAGCGGGTGAAGCTTCCGGCGTTTCTGCCGGCGAAAAGCCCGGCAAGCGCAAGGGGATTGTTACCCGCGTGCTCTGGTCTCTCGCGCTTTTTGGGGCAATAAATGCCGGTTTGTGGACTTTTGTCGGCGATGGCAAGAAAAATCCCAATGATGCCAATTGCTGGAACAGCGGAGCTTCGGTTGAAGAAACGATCAGAGGTTTTGAGGCACTCAAGCAAAAGCCGGACATCATTCTTTTGGGTTCATCACTGGTGATGTTTCCCTTCTGGGCAATGGATGTCGCCGATAACAAGAACATTGCGGACATCTTTCACTACCACAACTCCGAAGCCCTGAAAAAGCAGTTGAAGGCAGCCGGTTGTGGTCAAGAAAGCGTCTATAGTTTGGCTGTTTTTGGGCAAATGGCATCGGATGCCTATCTGATGACGAGCGAATTCGTCAAAGGAAGCAAAACTCCTAAAGTCATCATATATGGTATCGCTCCCAGGGACTTCCACGACCACAGTCTCTCATCTCCGATGGCCACTTTTTCCTTTCAGAAAATAGTCAATCTTTCAAACTTCCCAAATTATGCCGGTGCCTTTTTGCCTGATTTCGAGAAGAAAGCTGATTGGTTGGCCATGCATCTTTGCTATTTCTACGGAAAGAGATGGCGCATGCAAATGGAGACGGATAAAGCAATCAATAAAGTGTACTCCACATTGGGAATCGCCAGTCCTGCTGCCACTACATCTGATACCGCAACGCAAGGCGGCGGGTTCAACCTGGAAGGTTCGACCGAAGATCGTTGGAATAACAGTGTCAAGGAATACCAGGGTCGCTACAAGGAAATTTCCGAAAAAGACCACTCGTTGCAAATGAGCTTTCTTTCCCGCACGCTTAAAAATATGCGCGAGCGCGGTGTGAAAGTCGTGCTGGTGAATATGCCGCTTACGAGGAGAAATCTCGACATTTTGCCGAAAGGCTTTTATTCAAGCTATCAGAGGGAAATTGCTAAAGTTGCCGACATGCCGGGCGTCAAGCTCGTTGACCTGGGCGATTGCAAAGACTTCAATGATGATGACTACTGGGACACGACACACCTGAATCATGTTGGTGGTCACAAATTGCTGAACCATGTAGTGCCGGCAGTAAAAGAAGTACTTTAAGGTTTTTCAGTACGCCCGATACCTGAACGGTGACTGGAAGCTCAAGGCTTTGCGAATGGGTTCTCGCAAATATACAGATTCTTTTTTGCGTGAAATTGAAGAGACTCCGGCCAGATCGAAAATTATTTTGTCTCCGTTGTTGAAAAAAATTGTGGTGATGCCTGAAATTTCGATGGCTTGAGCGATTACGTCTCCACCCTTTTCGAGCCCGAATGTGGAGGTGTCGCCGTCCGGTCCTACCTGGCGAATAATCGGATTGCCTTTGCCGTCTTCCATGATCCAGCCGAGCGTTTTGTAAATGATCAGCCGATCTTTATTCTTCATCTCGAGAATTTCTTGATCGGGCAACTGCCTTAGCGTGTCGCCTGTTTTAAGTCTTTCCGTGCGTCTTTGCCCGCCTTCCTCGTCCTCATCGCTCTCAATCTTTTCGCCGTCTATTGTTGTTGCTGTTCTTTCGTCGAAAGCAAAAGGAGCGCTCAGTCCAAAGCGCGATTGACTAGGCATTTGAAAACTTGTTCGCAGGTTGCGCGGCATAGCTCCGCCACCGTAGTAACCGAGACTTCGAGAGTCCGGTGTATAGGAAGAACGAAGGTTGTTGAGAAATGCAGATGACTGCTCTTCGGTGCCGGGCAGAGCCTCGGCTCCTGCTTCGGAGCTCATCGTTTCTTTTGCGTCGTCCTCTTGCGGATCGGCCATAATCTTTGACCTGTGCAGGGCAAGCTTTTGTGTCAGGGGAAAGGCAGTTAGAAACTTGGTGAATGCCCGCTGTCTTAATAAGGCCGGCAATTCTCCTAATATACACCCTCTCGCCTTCGGGCGGGAATATCTTCTAACACCTTAAGACGAAAGGCGCACAGGGAGCCATTTCGTAAAGATTATTGCTCTCTCAGGCTAACTGAGAGAATTTTGTCGCCTTTCTGAATTCTCTGCACTACGTCCATGCCATTGATGACGCCCCCGAAAATTGAATACTGGTGATCAAGGCGGGGCTGCGGCTGCAATGTGATGTAGAACTGGCAGCTGGCAGAATTGGGATTCTTTGGAAAACGTGCCATAGCGACTACGCCAGGCGCATTGTGGCTGAGCTGTGTAGTCGTTTCGAGGGGAAGCATTTTCGGCTTTCCTGTTTTTGGATCGCTGTAGAGACCTGAGCCATCGCCATTAGGACATCCGCCCTGAATGACGAAACCCGGTTCCACACGGTGAAAAGTGAGCCCGTTGTAAAAACCGGTTTGCACCATTTCCATAAACGCTGCCACCGTCTTTGGTGCTTGTTTGCGGAAAAGTCTGATCATAATTACGCCTTTTTGAGTTTCTAAAACGCAGAGCGGATCCGGGCGTGTTTCAGTCGAGGCAGCCGGTGGCTGACCTCCCGGATAGACAGGGGGGCGCTGATTGATAGGCACGCGCGGGTTGCCCTGATTGGCGGACGCGGGCGGTTGTGATATGCCTGCTTGAGCCGGGTTGAATTGCGGCTGCTGGGGAGCGGCGCCCTGCCCTGGAGCCGGAGTTTCCGGAACCGGATTTGCTGCCCCGGTTGTCGCCGTCGCAGCGGTAGTGCTGGAAACCGCAGTGGGAGTAGCCTGAGGTGCGCCCGGCGAGGGAAATGTCACATCCGGCGGAATCATGTCCGGATTGGTTCTCTCGGCGATCGAAGGCTGCCAGGCACAGATGGAGAGCCCTGTGGCGACTGCGGCAGTTAGAAATCTAGCCTTAAACATTCGGATGATCCTTTTCCTTGTATCAAATCGCTCAGCCGCTTATTGCTCCGTTTTCCATTCTAAACACTTGTAGCCAAAAGACGCCTGCTCATGAAAAATGCTCCGGCTTACATCTCGAAGTCGCGAAAAACTCTGACTGCCGGATGCAATGCCAGAAAAGAAGCAGGCACCTGGGCTGTGACTTGGCCGGAAAGTGCTTTTGAAAGAGCCGCTCTCTTCTTCTCGCCGCTGGCTATAAGAATGATCTGGCGGCTGGCCAGAATCGTTTCTATTCCAATGGTGATGGCTCTTGTGGGCACTTTATCGACGCTGCCGAAGGCGGCAGCATTCGCCTCTCTAGTCGACTGGGTCAACCAGTGACAGTGGGTCCAGCTCAGTTGCGGCGTGCCCGGCTCGTTAAAGGCGATGTGTCCATTCGTTCCCAGTCCCAGTACGCACATGTCCAGTCCGCCCTGGTCAGCTATTACCTGGTCGTAATCGTCCTGATTGCGAGGGCTGAACCGATTTTCCTGGGGCAAATTGGTCTGCTTATAGAGATTGGACTCGAGGAAGTAATGAAAAGATTGCTCTTCGTCTACGTCTATGTAGTCGTCGAGGGCAAAGCATTTGGTTTTGGACCAATCCAATGCGCCTTGCTGAGACCATTCGGAAAGGATCTGATAACATCCGACCGGCGAGCGCCCGGTTGGTAATCCAAATTTGCTCTCTGGTTTTATTTTTAGCTGCCTGGCAATAGCCTCGGCAACATTGAGGCTCATTGCGTCGTATAAATTGGACACCTTATATCCTGACTTTTGTTGGATTCCTTGCTCTTCAATATTAGACTGACAGCAGGAATTTGCTTATTGTCGTTAAAATAAAACCAGCACTTAGTTGTTTATATTGGAAATTGTCTAGAGTGTTGAGCCTGCAAAAGTTTCTGCCATCTCTAATTGCTGCAACATTGCTTGCGCCCTCCTTTTCGTTTGTGCCCGTTGACGCCCAGGTTGTAAAACGGAAGCTCCCGAAGGCGGGATTTCAGTCCCTGATGCGTCCCGGTCCGGGCGCTGCCGGGGTTGGCTATAGTGGTCAGCAGATGGTGCCGGGCAGTTCTCAGGGGATGCATCTGGTCCCTGGTTTGGACAGAGGAAACCGCGCCAGTGCGGGAGATTGGTATGACCCTGGCGAACCGGACCTGAAAATGCAGTGGGTGCGCTGGGAACCTCGCAAAATGCCTCTTAAGGTCTGGATCAGTCCGGGCTTGCAGTTGCCCTCCCTGCCCTTTCAAGAATTGAAAGCGACCCGTGTCGATACGGTAGCTCAGATGTGCTTTACCGGCACCGAACCAAATCCATTTTCCAGCCTTACTCAAGTGAATGGCTGGACGGATGAAATGGGAGAGGCGGTTTGCTCGGGCATCGAATTGTGGAAACCTTTCGAGCAGGAAGGCCTTTTTTCCTTTGATTTCACGGGCAATCCCAGAGAAGCCAATATACTCGTCTTCTTTAACGACAATTTTGCCGGTGCCACCGAACCTGGTGGCATCTCTACCGGTGGCTACACTTGCGCCCAGGCTATCCCCTACGCCAGAATCGCCGAGGCCCTGAAAGAGGGCAAGAATCCGCGGACCCCGCCTGTGGTCATGGAGTTGTCCCTCGGCGTCAACAGCACCCTGGAAAAGCTCAAAGCTGCAACCGCTCATGAGTTCGGCCATGCGCTCGGAATCAAGGCTCATTCCCCTTACAGAGACGACATCATGCACGAGAATCGTGTGGTTGAACAGTTGTCTCAAGCTGACAAAAACACGATTCGCAGGCTCTATCGCTCTCGCACACAGTGGGTTCTGTAACATAAAGGGCGATGCTGAGCACCGCCCTTGTCAGTTTATTTCTGTCGAGTTTTACCGTCCTCTCAATTGTTGATCAAGAATTTCTGCATTGAGGTTTTTGTCCAGATATTCTTGCACTCGCTCATACGATTCCAATTGTCTTGAGGCTTGCCATGCGTGGTCGCGCACCTGTATGCGTTGACCGGGATGGATTGAGCGCACTCTGGGATCATAGGTATTGCGATCAAAACCGTTCAACTGAGCGATGTCGGTCGAGAAATCTACCACGTCGCGTTCACTCGGAGCAGACCCACTTTCTTGCCTGAGCACTCCGCGAGCAATGCGATCGAATCCTTCGCCTTTGCGCACCGTGTGGTGAGCTGCTTCTTCAATGGCGGCCAGATTTTCTTTATTCATGCGTCGGGCTTCTTGAAGCACATTCATATTGCTTTCTTCACCAGCGCATTTTTCAGCTATTGCATCTTTCAAGTAACCGCTGCGTGCATTTGCTGCTGCATGAATGTCTTCGGCGCTCTCAAAGCCTGCCCCCCTGGCCACGGTGTCATAGGTCAGAAGCCCGTCGCAGCCCATCGTGTCGCCCTGTCCACGATACTCAACGCGGCGCATATCTGAGCTGCCCCATTTCTTGAAGAGCGTATCGATGGCTTGTCTTTCTTCATCGCTATAGACCTTATCGCCTTTCGCTCGAGCTCTGTCATCGGCTCTTCGGGCGTCTTTCAGGTCCCAATAAGTTATGCCGATTTTTCCGTCATGCTCTTCGGCCAGTTTGCTGAACAGCTCGCCATTCTTGGCAAAGAGCGGATTGACGATGTCCAGCGAGCGGCGTTGATTCTCAATTTTTTTCAGAGTCTGGTCGATGTCCTTGCTGGAAAGTTCGTCTTTCTCGCGTGAGCCTATGCCGATGAAACCGCCCTGGCGATCGGACTTGGCGTGTTTTATCGTATCGAATTGTTTGAGGGCGCTTTCCGCCATCAGCGAATCAAATTTCGAATTGGCGCCGCTGGCGATATCTTCTCTGGTTATGCTGCGGCCAAGCTCTTTGTACTTATCTGCGAGCCAGACAACCGCCATTTTATCTACTGTCGAGTCGGCCAGAGTGCCGATGCGACCTGTCTGTCTGTCGCTCATGCTGCCTCTTATCGCGCAGGAGGCGGTATTTTCATACTCTTCTCTAAAGCGGGAATATGCTTCAAATGCTGGAGTTGTGACCTCTACACTGAGGGGTTCGAAGCTATTTGATTCAATATCTCGTGCCATTTTCTATCTCTCCGTTAGAAGCTTGTGTAGTTGCCCAACCATGCCACTGCCAACTTGCAGTCGGTGTACTCATATGCGAACCGGGGGTTCGATATCAAAGGTACTTATCCAATGTGTTAGCAACGTGGCAGTCGTGGGAAAACTACGCACCCGTGCGCTTTCTAGTCACTGCGTTTGGGTGCAAGCATTCGTACCAACCTGAACTAGGGATGGTTTGAGAATAGACTTCAATTTGGAAATTTGTCGGGAGACGCCGCTTTATAGTTTCGAGATCGGAACAGTTAAATGTACGTCGCGATATTGTTCCGAAGGCGGCAGGAAATTCGGCAAGTAGACGTCAGCCGATGCATTCAGGTCTCGGCCGGGTACTTTTATGATGCCGTGAATTTCGCCATGTGCATTTATCTGTTTGCCGGAGAATTCGACTTTGGCTGTTTGCTCTGGTTTTCCAGGCATCTGGATTTTAGCTGAAACAGTAGGCGGCAATTCCATTGGGAAATCTCTATCGTTTTTCAAAACCACTTTCAGCTTGATCTGTGATTTTGAAGGTACCACGCCTTCAAGTTCGAAACGGACAGAGCCGCGTGAGTTATTGGCGTTGGCAGCCATCGCTTGCTTGATAGCGCTTATCTGATCGGCAGACATGCCTTTGACCATTTCTTTTTGAATATTGTCGGGCAACTGCGGCATAGTGGATAGCATTTCAGGAGAAACCATCGACTGCGCTTTCTTGCGAATATAGTCAGGTGCAGCTTGCGGCACAGGCGAAATCTCCGGCAGCAATTGAGGCTTTGGCGCTTCTGCGGGAGTTGCCGACGCAATGGCCGGAGGCGCCGGTACAGGAAGAGAAGAGGAATTGAAGGCGACTGTCGGCGCCGGAGAAAGATCTCTTTGCCCATTGATCTGATTTGCGGGCGGCGCATAGTTTTGCAGGGTTGTCTGCGCTTGTTGCATCAATCCTGGCAAGGCTTGCGCAGCTGCTTGAATATTGGCGCTGGAAATGCCGTTTGGAAATGCGTTGCGCGCCAGTGTGGCCAGTGTATTGCCATCGATACCCGCCGCGGGAGCCGGTGCCGGTGCCGGTGCACCGAGGGCCGATACTGTTGACGGAGCTGGCGTTGATAGGGCGGATGCGCTGACTGTTACTGGAGTCTCTGTGGTCAGCACAGTTGGCAGAGGTGGAAGCGGCGGCAGGGGGGGAAGACCCAGACCTGAGCCTGCTGAAGAACCCGCGCCCGAACCTGTTCCGAGTGCTTTCTGAGCAGCGTCTTCGAACTTGGTCATGCGCTCTTTTTCGCTCTGCTGAAAACCTCTGAGCTGTCCAAGGAATCCCGACAGGCTGCTTACATGATTGTCTGTCGGCAGTGCCGAGTCGACAGGTGCAGTCGGTGCGCCGGCGCCGGGTACCGCTCTGGGAATGGTTGGTGCAGGCGGCAGTTCGCCCGGGCGAACTTGCGAGGTCAGTTGGGAGAGGAGGGCCGGTTGAGCTCCCGGTTGCTGGTTCAAGAATGAAATGACTTGTGGTGAAGCCAGTCCTCCTGCTTGCGGAGCAGAATTCGGCATGATCATAGTGGTGGCCTGCATCTTGGCGTTCAGCTCCTGGAGCTTTTTGGCCGCCAGGGTGTTTTTGGGTTCCTCGCGTATCACGGTCATATAAGCGTCGTGCGCTTGCGAGTAGAGTCCTAAGCGGGTAGCAAGATCGCCTTCATACAGGCGAATTTTCACATCTGTGGGCGCTATACCGGCCGCTTCCACAATCTTCGAATGTGCATCGCGAATTGCACCGCTTTGATCGAGCGTCTGTGCGGCTTGATAGGCTTTCATCGCTTCCTGGCGGGCAAGAGCCAGTTTGAAACTTTGTCGCGCCGCAGGCAAATTAGGATTGTCCGGCTCTAAGCGCACGACTTGTTTGTATTCGTTCTGCGAAGATTTTAAATCGCCTGAGAGTTGATATGCTCTGGCAAGACCCAGGTGTTGACTGGCGTCGCGAGGGTTTTTCGCCACCTGTCTGTGCCACAAGTCTATAAGTGTTCTCGATGCTACTTTGTCTTCTGGATTGATGATGAGCGCTCGGCTTAGATCGTTATTGGCACCGATCACATCACCCTGTGTATAGCGCAGGCTGCCCAAATGTCTCAAAGCAGCAGAAGAATTGGGATCCAGCTCCAGAGCCTTTTGGAACTCGCCTTTTGCTGATTCTTTCTTTCCTTCCTTAAAGAGCATTGCCCCCACACCGATGTGTCCATCGGCGGACGGTTTGATCTTCAATGCAGCTCTGTATTCCACCAGTGCTTCGTTGTATTTGCCTTCTCTTGCCAGAGTGTCTGCCATCTTCAGGCGAGCAACGTCACTTGTATGATCGACGCCTTTTTTCTTGAGCCATTCGTTGAGAGCATTCGAAGCTGGTGTACTGGCCGGTTCCAGAGCGAGCGCTTCGCGTGCCAATTTGACTGCTTCGTCATAGTCCTTGGCGGCAACTTGAGCTTTGCCATTATTGAGCAGCGTTTGCACAAATTCCTGGCGCAGGGATTTATCTTTGGGAAAAGCTTTAGTGTAATTCTTGATCAGAGCCTGAGCTTCTGTGAATTTTCCCTCTTTGAGGAGAGAATCGAGCTGTGCTGCGGCATGTGCGGCATGGGGTGAGACGGCCTGCGATTGCGAGGCATTCAGATCGTAGCGTGATGCCGTAGCTGTCGGTTGCGACATCGGGCTCATCATGCCCATCGGTGGGGCGACAATCGATGGTGTTACAGCCGGAGGCGGTGGTATCAAGCCGTTTTTCGATTTCACGCCCGAGCTGCCGCTCGAATACGAGGGCGCCGAAATATTGTATGGCAAAGGCGCCGGGCTCAACCCGCCGCCGGAATAGTAGCCGTCCACTGCCGACCCGTTATTCGGGTTCATCGAATAGGATGAGGTCTCGCGAACATCAGAGTCATAGCGCCGTCTTATTCGTGAGGACGGGACAATGATTTGTTTGGCGTGGGCGAAGTCAGCAGCTTGGCTGGGTGGGGCAAAAAGCAGCGGTACCGACAAAATGCCCAAAGTCTCTGCTACCAGGCAGGAGCCTGGCAGGATGACGAATAAAAGTGCTGTTTTTAGTCTATCGCTGGTCACAGTGGTTGTTTTCACAGAGTCTGGAGACCCACATACGAGCAACTGGCAAACCTCGAGTCTGCCTTTTGAATTGCCTTCACTTTGCTGATTTGTGATATCGGCAACGCCAAAGATATTCTAGTGACAACCTTTCAATCTATAAAGTGGGAAATTACGAGGTAAAGCAAAGTTTTGTTCGGTTTTTACTGCCAGAACGGGTAAAAATCGCCCAAGAAGGTGTTTGTCGCCTTGTCTTGCAAAAATGGGGATGGCAAATTGGTGGTTTTTGGCAACCGACCTTTGTAAAAGGTTTCGGAACACCCATCTATAAATGTGAGTCTGTAACTTACACTTGGAAAGGTTGCCGGTCGCCCGAATTAGGCGTAGCAAAGTGGAATTTCTTTCCTGCTACGTGCCTGGGGGCGCCGTTCGCTGACCAGCGGCAAATTTCAAGTCTTGGTTTTCGCAAACAAAAGGGCTTTATAGATGACGACAGCAGTCAAAGACAACGACACCAGTTTGATGGAAAGGGTAAATCACCTGACCCGACAAGCAAGACTGGCTGCAGCTGTCTTCACTCAGTATTCGCAAGAGGACGTCGACCGCATTGTCAAAGCGATGACTGCCGCTGCCATTGAGAATGTTGAAAAAATGGCGCGAGCCGCCTGCGAAGAAACTCGCATGGGTCTTTTCGAAGACAAGATGCTGAAGAATTTCGTGGCGTCTGAGTTTCACTACCACCAGATCAAGGACAAGAAAACTGTCGGCATCATTAGAGAATTTCCCGAAGACAATATGGTGGAAATTGCAGAGCCGGTAGGCGTAATTCTTGCTCTGTCCCCTGTCACCAACCCAACATCGACCGTCATCTTCAAAGCGATGGCCGCTGCGAAGACGAGAAACTCAATTATCTTCAGCCCTCACCTGATGGCTGCCGATGCCAGCAACATGGCCGCCAGGATCGTCTATGAAGCGGCAGTGGAAGCCGGTGCGCCCAAAGGCTTCATTGGTTGGGTGGAAAAATCTTCTCGCTTGAGAAGAGAAACCGAGCTGATGATGGTGCACCCTGAAGTCGATTTGATCTTCGCGACCGGCGGCACTGGCATGGTCAAAGCGGCCTGCAGCTCCGGAAAACCGGTTCTCGGCGTTGGTTCCGGCAACACACCGGTTTATGTCCATAAGAGCACGAATGTTCGTCAGGCGGCGATGGACATCATTATTTCCAAAACCTTCGACAACGGAACAGAGTGCCCGTCCGAGCAAACTCTGGTTGTCGACCGCGAAATAGCCGATTCTCTCATCCAGCAGTTCAAAGATTATGGCTGCCATGACTGCAACGAGGAAGAGATAGCCAAGGTCACAGAAACGATCATCGACCCGCGCACCAGCGGCATGAATTACCGCATGGTTGGACAACCGGCTAACCTGATCGCCGAGAAAGCCGGAATTACAGTCGCTCCTGAGACGAAGATCCTGCTCTGCCAGATGAAGGGCGACTTGCGGCAGAACAAACTGGCTGTCGAAAAATTGATGCCAGTTTTGAGCTATGTGGTCGTCGACTCGGTTGAGGAAGGTCTCAATCGCGCGCTCGATATCAACTATGGCGGCGGAACTGGACATACAGCCGGTATCTTTTCCGAGGACGAAGATGTTATTGAACAGTTCGGAACTTTCATCAACGCCGGCCGCATCATCGTCAATTCGCCAACTTCAATCGGCGGCTTGGGCGGTATCTATAACAATTTGAACACCACGCTCAGCTTCGGCTGCGGAACCGGCGGCGGCAATATCACAACCGATAATGTCGGCATCAAGAATCTTCTGAACTACAAACGAGTACCGCGCCGCAAGCACTTCACCCTCTCTTTCCAAACAACGAAAAACATCTATATCAACCCAGGTTCTATCGATCATCTGAGAAACATCAAAACAAAGCGAGCTTTCGTTGTTACGTCGAGATCGGCTGCTCGCCGTGGTCACCTTTCGATGGTGTTGGAGCGTTTGCCGCAAGATTGCCGCGTCGATGTTTTCTCCGGAGTTGATGCCGAACCGGAATGGCCGACCATTGAGGAAGCGTTGAAGGTGATGGCTCAAAGCCAGCCGGATACAGTCATAGCGCTGGGCGGCGGGTCGGTCCTCGACGCTGCCAAAGTGATGCGTCTTTTCCATGATTACCCGGATTTGAAATTGAAGGAAATCGCCTTCAACTTCCTCGATTTCCGTCATCGCATGGCCGAGTTTCCCAAGGGCGTGAAGACCCAGCTAGTGGCAATTCCTACGACTTCAGGAACCGGCTCGGAAGTGACTCCTTTTGCCGTCCTCAAAGACAGTACGTCGCAGAGAAAGCTTTCGCTCATTGACGAGACTCTACTGCCCACGGTGGCAATTATCGATGCCAACCTGACCAAATCTTTGCCTCGGGACATCACATCCGATACGGCATTTGATGCGCTCACACACGCGCTGGAAGCACTTGTTTCCACCGTCGCTTCTGATTACACCGATGGTCTGGCCTTCGAGGCAATGCGGCTGATTTTCGAAGCGTTGCCGGAAGTCTTGAAAAATCCGACCAATGTAGTATGGCGCCACAAGCTGCATAATGCATCATGCTTGGCGGGTATGGCCATTGGTAATGCTTCTGTCGGTGTCAACCATGCTCTCGCTCACAGTCTGGGCGGTCATTTCGACGTGCCGCACGGTAGAGCCAATGGTGTATTCCTTGTCTCGACTCTGGAATACAATGCCAATATTCCGCACAAATTCATGGTCCAGTCTTGTTACCCTCTCTGGGTTGCCGATGAGAAATATGCGCGTGCCGCTCAGTTCCTCGGTCTGGACGAAGATGGAAAACTGGCTGGCAAGGGCAAGGGCGAGAAGCCTCATGCTGGCAATATCAAGCAGTTGAATTTGGCATTGCGTCGGGCAATCTACGACCTTTCCGCTCAGTGTGGACAGCCAATGTCGATTGCAGAGTTGGGCATCTCTCAAGAAGCATTCGCAGCTGCGATGCCGGATCTTGTGCGCGGCGCCTTCGAAGACATGGCTGTGAAAACGAATCCGGCTGTGCCTTTGTTTGAAGACATCAAAGATCTCTTCATCAACGCATATGCGCCACGGCAAAGACCATAACTTTCGAAATTCAACGACCTGGAGAAAGATCCGTGACAGAAAAGAGCAAGAAAAAAGAAACCACCGCAGTCAAGGACGCTGTGAGCTTTCGCCTGCCTGGTCCGTTGGTCAAGAGTTTGGATGAAGTCGACAAATTGCTTGCTGCAGACAAAGGCGATCTGAAGCTAGATTTTGCCGACTGCACTTTCATCTCTGTTGAAGGCTTGGAATGGCTTGAAGAAATGCTGCTCCGTGCTCAATCGAAGGGTGTGACAGTTACTTTCTCGAATGTGACGCCGAGCGTCTACAAAGTTTTCAAAGTCGCTCATATCGACTCTGTCATGGGCGCCTGCGGATTGCCGATTTCGGGCCCTGTCTGCTGAGCAATTTCCGAGCGCACGGCCGGAGTACGGCCGGAGTACGGCCGGAGCGCCGGCTTCCAGCCGGCATTTTTCCTCTCCTACCGCTCATAGCCGCTTAGACGTTCTCATAGGCGTTTTTCTGCGCTCAATCCTTTACCTCCCGCTCCATCTCTTTCACCTCTCGCTCCATCGCGGTCACCGCGTGCCAGGCGATAAGAACGCCGAAACGGCCGGAAACTGCTAAGATTGCAGGCGATGAGTGAAGCGCCGTCGATTAAGGTAACCCAGCTCACGAAGGTTTTTGGAAAGAGAACCGTCGTTGATCATCTTGACCTGGAAGTACATCCTGGAGAGCTTTATGCGCTTCTGGGCGACAACGGCGCCGGAAAGACTACGACCATCAACATGCTGACGACTTTGCTGAAGCCGACTTCGGGAAGGTTTAGCATATCGGGTTTTGATGGTGTCTCTGACCCGGAGCGAGCGAAGTCCAAGTTTGCAGTGGTATCGCAAGAAGTAGCTCTTTACCAGGAACTGACTGCATTCGAGAATTTGCTGTTTGTCTCACGTCTGTATGGTCTTCCAAAAGAAGGCGCAGTGCAAAGAATCGAACAGCATCTCAGCCAATGGGATCTTCTGTCGCGCCGCAATGATTATGTTGGCGACTTCTCCGGCGGTATGCAGAGAAAACTTTCGATTGCTGGTGCCCTTTTGCGTTCTCCCAGAGTGTTGTTTTTGGACGAGCCGACCGTCGGGCTGGACCCTGGCTCCAGGCAGCACATCTGGGAGATTCTTACTGGTTTGAAGCATGAGGGCGTGACTATTTTTCTCACCACTCACTATCTGGAAGAGGCGGAATTGCTCGCTGATCGTGTTGGTATCATCGTGCGCGGAAAGTTAATTGCTGAAGGAACGATCGATGATCTGCGCGGCAAATTGAATCACATGAAGTCCATCTGTGTAAAAATGGCGCGCCGTCCTAATCCTCAGGAGTTGGACTCCAGTCTCAGCCGCCTGCGTAATTTTGCTTTCGGTGAAGTTACTTATGACGAATTGAGGAATACATTTTCGATTGCACTTACAAGTGAAGGGCATTTGTCGGAGACACTGCGCGCGGTGACAGATTGGATTGAAACAGAACATATTCCAATCACCGGCGTATCCACCAGCGAGCCCAGCCTGGAAGAAATCTATCTGGCTTTGTCGCATGAAAAGGCGTCACTGCCAAAGATAGATCAGTCGCCTGTTCACACGAGCAGTGAGGCATAAATGGAGCAGGTCATAGCGATTATGCGCAAGGATTTGCGGCAGTGGGTGCGTCGGCCCGCTTATTTGATCGCCAGCTTGATCATGGCCATTCTCATAGTGGCTGTCGTTGGTGATACCTTATCTGGTGCACGCCATATTCCTTTCGGTTTATATGATCCCGGAAATGTCAGTGGGTTAAAACGAAAGTTGGCTCCCAGTGAGCGTTTTGAAGTAATTGAGTATTCAGACCTGGAGCAGGCTAAGCGTGACCTGATTGCAGGCAAAATTGTCGCTTACGCTAAGGTTGATGAAGACCCTCTGGAAGACACGGTTGAGATCGTCACCGAAGGCCACAACCCTTTCGTCGATGATCAGATTTCAATGGGGCTCTTGCGAGGGCTTACCGGCCCGGGCAATCAAAGTATAGAGACGGCGATAAAGACTTCTTCTCTTTCGAATTTTCAATACGAGCTGCGGGACTTTATCACTCCTGGTTTGACTGCCTATCTCTGTTATGTGCTGGCTTCCATGAACCTCGGGTTTTCCTGGATTTATGAATGGATGGAAAAGACATACCGGCAGATTATTCTTGCTCCCCACGGATTGCGTTCGGCGATCATCGCCAAAACATTGACTGTTACTTTGCAAGCCTCCGCAGTATTATGGTTCGCCCTTACTCTTACAGCTCCCTTTGTCCACTACACTCTGGGCACAAATCCGTTGGGTCTCATTGGCATTACACTTTTGAGCGTTTTCTGTTTTGCCTCAATCGGTTTATCATTTGCTTGTTGGCTGCGCACGATTCGTGTCTATACAATGACAGTCTCCATACTCGGCGTGGCGCTGATGTTTGTTTCAGGCATCATTGTTCCTCTAGAAGCGATGCCGGCGTGGGAACAGATGATAGCGCGCTGCATGCCGCTCTATTACGCAGCCGATGCGTTTAAGGGCGTGTTTTTGGATACACCGGCTCATTATGGTCAGGACGTATTTGTTCTTTTAGCCTGGAGTTTTTCGGGGTTGCTTGTGGCGGCTTATCTTTTGACCAAGCGTCAAGCCGCCCTCTAGTTCTAAACTGCTCACCGGGGCGCAAATACAAGCAAGAGGTGATTTTGGTGTCCGCTAATGAAAGAGGCTCTGGCGGGTTGTGTTCGTTCTGTCTGCGCGCATCTTTCCTGCTCGGCGTAGCCTTGACGGCATTGGCAATTTTGCCGCCAAATGTTGGTGGCAAGCCTTCTTCTTCGGCGCAGAAGCCTAATTCACCCAGAGAGACTGGGACCAAGACGACCTTGACCGAAACAGAGGTTGTTGAAAGTTTTTTGTCCGCCGTCAATTGTTCTCCAAAAGACAGATCTACTAAAGGAGGTTTTGATCAAGCGGCCCGCTTCATGGCTTTCGACGAAATGGCTAAGCGATCTTTCGGCGAGGCGGGATGGCCCAAATTCAGCTCGGCAGAGCAAAGAGAATTGACTTCACTATTTCGCCGCTTGATTGAAATTCGTTTCTACCCTCGCTGGCGGAGAGTTTTCGAAAAAGCTCACTTCTCCGCTGCTTCCCAGGCAAAGCAGGGCGAAGACACGGTTGTCTCCGGCACGCTTATATCGGACGGAAAAAAGAGCGCTCTGTCTTTTCGACTGACTCGTACGCCAGCGGGCCTCAAGCTAATCAGTATGTCAGTGAAGAATAAGGATATGCTGGAGCGCACATCTGCTCGTCTGCAAAAAGGATTAGCCAATAAGGGTGCAGCAGGACTAATTGCGCACCTGAAGAAGAGGACGCAGGAAGCGCGAAAGGCTGGCAGCGAAGATCAGCAGCTGGAAGAGTTAATCTCCGGCGGTAAGTAGCGGAAGAGATAATTTGGTCACTGAGGGCTTCTTGCGCGTTGTCGCGTAACCTTTCGGCAACCAAGCGGTCTTGACCGGTTTGAGTGGCCCTACTAGAATTATTATTGAGAGTTAATCATGCGCACTTAGTGAGGCCAGACCTCGCAACACCACGTGTGCTTCGCCGAGTGCTTCCGTTGGGCTATGAGGAGTTTTCCTATGCTGCTGTGCGGTTGTGAGTTTCGTCGTGGAAAAAAACGGCGAAAAACTGGATGTTGCAGGAAGCGCGGTGAGCGCGGCAATATGCTCGTCCTTATCCTTGCGATACTGATGGGTATTCTTATGCTTCTGCTGGGATTCGCTCTCAGTTATGTCCGCATGCTCGGCTCTAACGCCGAACAGAAGACAGCAATAGAAGCAGCAGCCCTGGCTGCGGCCAGAGATCTGGCGCGTATAGTTATCGAGGATCCGAATTTCGGATTCATTTCTCTTTCAGATGCTGCGCCTTCCACTCCTAACACTAAGGCCGATGATGGCTTTTCCTTACCGGTTGTCGGTATCAACACTCTTCTTGGAACGATACGCCTGGACATGATTGTTGCCAGTGAATTGGGCGACACGACCATGTCGACGCTGGCTCAGACTGACTACACTAATGCCATGGCAGCCAAAGATTTTCTTGTCGCCAACTTGCAGCAAGCCATGTTGCCGGGTGGTGGCGGCTCCAATCTGCGTGACGTGGACGGGAATGTCGTGAGCCCGTATCAGTCGGCCGTTGATGCCTATCAACAGAATGTGGTGCGCATCGCCGGCGGAAAGTCGCGCATGGTGAATGGTTCTATGAAGCTAACTCTCGGCGGTCTCACCACGCCTGCAATGACTTCCACGCCGCTGCCCAATCCGTCCAGTCTGGCAAGTGTGAGCGGTGCGCAATCGATTCAGGGCTGCTACGCATCCTATACCGATGTGCCGTTTGCAGGCAAGAGCTTTGTTTTCGCCGGCATCGGAAAAGATGTAAAACTGATTGATCTGAAGAATTTCACGACAACAGTCGGAAGCGTTCCTTACTTCATTCCGTCGATTGTCAAAGCCGAAGCTGACCATATGGTCGTTTCCGCCGGGCAAGGTGGAGCCAATGTCATCCACTCGGTTGCATGTGCACAACCGGCTTCTGTTCATGATCCCCGTCCGGCTCCAGGGGCTCTCACTCTTTCTTTCCTTCCCGGAAAGATTCCGGAGCTGACCAATCCCGAAAGTATCATGATCAATACACAGTTAAATGGTGATACTCTCGGTATCAAAACATCGGTAGGTGGTGATACTCCCGGCGGCGGCACTTTAGCTCCTGCTCCGGTGCCCGGTTTTGGCGGCTCAATGCCGGTTTCTCAAGGTTTTGGCATGGGGATGTATGACTGGGTCAGGCGAGCCGGAACCAAGGCAAATATTCAGGCCATCAAAACTTTCATTAAGACGCCGTTTGCCGGCGGTATTACTGATACTGTGGGCGGTGTCAACTGCTACACATGGAATCAAGATGGTACCATCCGCTATGCTCAGGTGACCGGGCTTACAGCGCGAAATGTCACCGTCAGCCATTATCAAGGACGCGCGGAAAGCACAGGAGTATTCACTAGCTCGAACGGCAATTCTTATAAGGTAATCGGTACTGATGAAAGCCGCCAGCCTGGACGAATGAGAGGCGGACAGCATGGTGGTGAACCTCTGGAAGATCCAGTTGTTCAAACGGCCGCCGGTTTGCCGGGAACGACGATTGCCGCCAGTGATACAGGCTCTGACATCGCCGGACTACTTGCATTGTTACTGGCCATCGCAGTTCCATCCGGACTTTTTGTTGCCGGGACTCAGCGCAATAACAGAACGATGAGACAGCTGGGAGCCTCCCTCCTGCTCGCCGGAACGACAGCTTCTGCCATCGGGCTTTTGACCGCTTGCGGCGGCGGCGGACCACCGCCACCGGTGGTGGTGACAACTACAGTGACCGGACCGCGTGTAAACAGACCAACTTATACGTCAAACGGTATTGTTGTCGACATTACTTTCATCAAGCAGTAAGTAGTGTTATTTGAATAGATTCAGGCAAGGGTGGCTCTTCGCAGTCACCCTTTCTTGTGCGCATTGGCACTAAAAACGTTCTTCTGTCCTCTCACGACCCATGGGTCCTCGAGAATTTGTTTTTGAAGTTTCGCTGGTATTTTGTAGAGAGCAAAAATCAACCTGTCGATTTCGGATTGAATAATGATTTCTTTCGACCTCGCCCAAATGATGTATTCCTTGTCGGCGAGATTACCTTCCATCGTCTCTACTCGCCGTGCTAAATCCACCGCTTCGTCGGCGAGCTTTGAAACCTCGTATTGAGTCAAGGAATCAGGCTGTGCGAAAGGCAGCCTTCTAAGGTCGCCAATCTGAAAGTTGATTGTCGGATTGAGCACGCCCATCAAATAACGCACCAGTGACGAATTCATGAACCCCAACATGTACATTCGCAGTGACTCAGGTGTAAACACCGACGAGCTGGCAATATCGAAAATCGACTCCGGGCTGAGAAGCCGTGCTTTGAATCCTTGTGTTCCTATATATGAATATGTAATTCCGGGCTTGAAGTAGAAGTCTTCTCCTGGAAGGCTCCGCGATTGACCTCGCGACGCCCTGTATTCTCGTATGACATTTCCTTCGTTCTGCCAGTGAAGCAGGTAAGGGGTGGAGTGAAACCATTTTTGACCGCCGCCTTTGTCATACGGAACATACTCGTGTCGCTCATCTTCGGCTACTTCGTCGAACCTGCGCACGAACATTTTGTTGTTGCAGGTGAAGAGTCCGTTGACGACTACGATTCCTGATTGGCTGTCTTGCAGCGGCGGGTACTTGTCGAAAAGAGCGACGATTGAAGGCGGGCACCACGGTGCAATGCTCATTTGCTTCTTAGAGGACAATGAGGCTTTGTCGAAATCTCTGATTTCGAGAACCGACCTGATTCCATACAGCTCTGCTTGTTTCTTTTCTTCGGGATATAGAATTCGAGCGAAATGTATTTTGGCATTGCTGCCTGAGTTGCCTGCCCTGCTTCTCTTTCTGAAAGTAATGATGGCATTGTTTACCTTTTCGCCGGCACGTGTGGGGAAACTGCCGGAGCCGAGCTGAACCACTGTTTCAACAGCACTTTGTTGCTCGATGAAATCACGCAAGGGCTTGAATCGCGAAATAGAAAGAACGCTCTGTTGCACGATCAAACTAGCCCTCGCATTTTGCTCCAGCAAGTTGAGGGATAGTTCGATAAACGCAGTGTACAGATCGTATTTTGACAGAGGAAAATTCTCTTTTAGAAACTGAGACAAATCCTCCGGCATATTGCGCATGCTCATATAGGGTGGGTTTGCAGCCAGAGCCTCGAATTTTTTCGGCAGTTTTGAGGCTGGAATTCGACTTTTGCTGGCAACGGGCATCAGAAACAGCTCTTGCGGAACGCCGCCCTGGCTGAGCTGCAACGAGCCTCCCGGGGCATCCGCTGTAAATATGTTTGCGGCAGGCAGCGCTACATTGGCATCGATATCTCGGCAGGCCAGGTAAAGACTGAAATTTGCAGAGGCGGACAGCTGCTCGTCTATTTCCAGCCCGAAGAGCAATTTCTCAATTGCCGAATGCACTGCATTCGGACTGGACAGACCTTCTTGCGTTAGTAGTTTGACTGTTTTTTCAAGGGCGGGGACTAGAATATGTCCGGCTCCACAAGCTGGATCTATGAAGGTCTGGTTGGCAGCAGAGATGGAGTCTTCTACCAAGAAATTTGCTATCCATGACGGTGTGAACCACTTTGTATAGAAGGGTGTATGTCCGCTTAAAAGCGCGCCCTTCTTCATTTGCTTGTCGCACCTGTGAATCAAATACTGATACACCCAGCCGGAAAAAAGCGGGTCGCTAAGCGCGTTTGTCTTGCCGATCCAGTGGCGCAGGCATTTGATTGTGCGCGATGTGGCTTCTTCAAAATCATTAGGTTCGATGCCGGAGGCAAGCTTTTCAATAAAGAGACCGGCAGCTCTCGCCAACTGGCAATCGTCTACTTTTAATGAGTTGCTGCCGAAGACTTCAATGGCGATTTTGTTGATGGCGAGCTGTATGAAACTGCCGGCTAAATTGGAAGGAATAATTTGTCTTTTTGAAAGACTTGCCAGGCAGGAGAATAACCACGCCAGTCGATATTGGTTTTCGAGTTCAAATTGACTGCCATGTTTTTTCTGAATGCCGCCCGCAAATGTATTATGTGCACGAGCAGGCGGTCGGCCTGTTGAGGTTTTGGCCAGTTCTGTGCTCAGCTCGTCTGTGAGCCGCTTTATGCAGCCAAGGTCCAATTTCGGAATGTTCGTGTTGGTCATACTCAAAACTGGAAGAGATGCATCTGCCGCCACGTCGACTTTATGTCAGTGCTCGAGTGCGATAAGCACGGCACAAGCCTTCCAAATAATCTTCTGCACTTTTGGCGCTTTCGTCTGAAAGCTTCTGCTTGAAGTGTTCCGTTAGTTTGGCTGCAACTACCGGGCGTTGCTTTTTGCTCATGGTTTTTCGGCGCTTCAGAAAGCTGATCAATATTTCGTACTCTTGAGGCGTAATGCGCCCGATATCCAGAAGGTCTGTATCTGTGGGCTGCGCATTTTCCAAATCCAGGTCATCTTTTCCGGTAATCAAAAGTTCTGAATTGCGCTCTCTTACGACAACTGTTCCAGCGGCAAGATCACCAAAACGCCTCTCTTTGCCGTCGACCATAATTGCCAGGACGCCAATCAGAATAAGAGCCGTATCGATGACTCGCACCAGGTTGCGAATGATGACTGCAGGCCAGGTCACTGGTTGCCCGTTTTGTTCGATGACACGAATTTGTGCTATCCGTTTTCCGGGAGTTTGTCCTTGCCAGGTCCCTTCAAAAAACATGTGATAGCCGAAGTGGACTACAAAAGTTCCGAAAATCAGAACCATGATAATGAAGCCGTAGGCAATGTTCTTTACATGCGCCGGCATAGCACTCATTGAGGTAAGAGTGAAGAGACCCCAGGCCGCCAGACTCATGATGATTATGACGACAAGGGCGATCGTCTGATCGATTATTCCTGCCAGAATTCGATTGCCAAGCCCTGCCAACTCAAGGTGTAGGTCAACATTTTCTGGGGTAGAGATAGAGTAATCAGGGTTGTGCATTGGCTTTTAGTCTGCGATTTGCGCTTAAATTAAGTATGCACTAAATACACCGGTGTGAAGCACCATTATGCGTTATTTGAATGAACGTCGAGCGTTGGCTTAAATCCAGAAAACCGGCATGGGAGAAGTTGGAATCTCTCATCAAGCGTATCGAGAAATCCGGTATGCACAAGCTTGACCGGTCAGAACTTCAAGAGCTCGGGCGTCTCTACAGAATGACATCCGCAGACCTGTCAAGGGCTCGTTCGCTCAAACTGGGACAGGATGTCCAGGTTTATCTCAACAACCTGGTTGTGAAGGCGCACAACCAAGTCTATCAAACCCGAAGAAACCGCTGGGCGGACCTGGGGAACTTCTTGTGGCTGACTTTTCCGCGACTTGTCAAAGAGAAAATTCTCTATATCGTCGTGTCGTTTCTTCTATTTGCCGGGCCGGGTGTTCTTGCCTATTGCTCGACTGTTAAAGACCCCCATTTTGCTCAGCTCGAAATCATGAAAAACCATCCCCTGGTGAGCGAGGAGATGTGGAACATGATCGAGAATAAGCAGATGTGGACCGATTCCGTTCAGGGATATAGCCAAACTGCATCCAGCATGATTGCTACCAATAATATTCGCGTGTGCATCATGTCCTTTGTGTTTGGTATCACATTTGGTTTTGGGACAGCCTTTGTGTTGGTCAACAATGGACTAAATATCGGCACGATTCTTGGACTTTGCAAAGCCTATGGCATGCTGGACAAACCGGTGGCATTTATTGCCGGTCATGGTGTTCTGGAGCTGACTGCGATATTCATCAGCGGTGGTGCCGGATTGCTGATCGGTCGTGCCTTGCTATTTCCCGGACAATACAGGCGGATAGACGCTTTCAAAATGGTGGCACGTGATGCGGCTGGACTTTTTGGAGGTTGTGTGCCTCTGCTGCTGGTGGCAGGGTCTATTGAGGGATTTATCTCTCCACGCACAGATATTTCACCGGAGACAAAATTTGCCGTAAGCCTGGCCACGCTGGTCTTGATGCTGCTATATCTTTTCGCCCCGAGAAATTCAAAAGAAGAAACTGCGATTTCCAGTAATCAAAATTGATAACTTGTCGTTAAAATAGTGGTATCAAATTCGAAGCGGATTATGTGATACCAAAGACGGAGCAAGTGTCGCAAGCCTGATGAGTCAAGCCACAGCAGTCGCGCCACAAACGAAGGCGCCCAAATTGACGGTTAGAAAAGTAAAGGGCAAGAAAAAACTGCCACCAGGGCAGCGATTGCTCTTGTATATATTTTTGGCGGCGTTCGTATCTCTGATCACTGCCAACCTGATTCCGCATGGCAAGACTCATGCCGTTCCTCAGGTGACGACGGTAGTCGAGGTGATGCCATTTTCTCTGACCAACCGGCTGACTTCCCTCGAAGACGAACTGGCTAAATTAAGCGACAAGAAAAAATTACGCACGGGTTTGTTCGTGGTCGAACCAGCGAGTGGGCGTTATGCTGAGTTGAATGGGCGTCAACCGTTCATGGCTGCAAGCATGATCAAGTTTCCCGTGCTAATCAGTTTGTTGGCCGCGCTCGATCGTAAAACGGTCAGTCTCAATGAGAAGCTGACTATAAGCAAAGACCTCATTACGGGAGGCTCGGGCTACCTGCAATGGCGTCCGGTCGATTCTAAAATCACCGTCAAAGAAGCCGCCGAGTTGATGATTATCATCTCGGACAATACTGCCACTAATCTGCTAATCGACCGCCTCGGTGGATTGGAGAAGCTCAACAAGCAATATGCCGGCTGGGGTTTGAAGCACACCAGATTGAACAATCTTCTTGCTGATCTGGAGGGCACCAATACAACGAGCCCTTATGATCTCTGTTATTTGATGGGGAGAATCGAAAGAGGTGAATTAATCACGCAGTCGAGCCGCGACTGGATGTTTTCGATTATGCACCGCACGCGCATAAAAACTCTCTTGCCTCAAGGTTTGAATCCAGGCGATCGGATTTTCCACAAAACGGGCGATATCGGAAAAATGGTCGGCGATGTCGGGCTGGTGCATACCAAAGACGGCAAACGTTATCTGGTTGCTGTGCAGGTGGAAAGACCACACAATGACAGGCGCGCCAATGAGTTGATCCGCACGCTGTCGCGCGCCATACATACAACTATTATTAAACCGTCCGACGGTGATGTCGATGAGACTATTGCAGGAACGGATACGAGTATTCGCGCCGCAGCCGATCAATCCACTCGCCATCAGTAGAATCATTTGTGCGCTGCCTGCTTTCCGGGTAGATTTTAGACATGCGCACATCGTCGACCCTAAAAATTAGACTGTTTGTAAGTTCAGCACTGGTATGGAGCCTTTGCTTGTGCTACCCAGTTTCGGCTGCGCACGATGATGCCACCAGAACTAGTGCAGGGCAGCGGGCAGCGGCGGCTATCCGCCAGCGCGACGCCGAATCCGATATTCGGCAGCGTTTGCCGATCATGGTGATGGAAAGGCGTTCTGAAACTGCTATAGCCAATAACCGCCATAACTTGAATGTCATCGACAATGTGGTGGGAAAGATTCTCGAGATTTTGTCGCTCGCCCTGGGTGTCGCCCTGATAGTGTCCTCGGCCGTAGAGCAGAAAGAGAAAAGAGAAGAAATTGCACGGATTGCTGTAGGTGCGGGGCTGATTTTGTTTGGGCTCTTTTGCCCGCGCATGGTTCACTCGATCTGCGATTTCATTTCAGTCAGCCTCTTTCATTAGAAACAAGATTAAATGGACGGCTGGGTAAGGTTCTGCTCGGTAGAAAGTCTGTAAACCAGAGCTGGCTGGACTTTTAGGTTTTATCGAGCCCGGCAAAGGGTATCTATCTTATATAGACACGGAGACTTTCACGTAAAAATCACGTTGCGGCCACGAAGATAGGGGCGACCCCCGACTTCCCTTACTCAGTTCCTCGCTCCCGCATAGGGGCCTAATCGATGACAGTTGAAGCTGTTGAAAATCCAAAAGCCAAACCCAGGGATGTGTCCGAAGAGCCCTCCCCGGTAGCGTGCGAAACGGACCTTTCACGCAACCAGACAGTCAAAAGAGAAGAGGTTTGCACAGCAACCACTTTGCCGGCGATGACCATCATGGACCCGGCCGATTCGACTAAGCCCGCTTTGACCGATACGGCTATCCGGGCCGCCAACAAAGACATCACCGATGCGCTCAATCCCGGAATGTTCAGTTCCGTCGGGTTCGACAAGATAAAGAACACCATCATCTCGATGAACGCAAGCGACATGCAGCGTCTCGAGACTTCATTCGGACAGCCTGGTGAAGGGGGTGTCTTACGCAAGAGTTTGCAGGAGAAACTGACTCCCGCCCAGTTCCGTGAAGTTGAAGCTCTGCTCGATCGAAAGAATGGCAAGCCCAATCTGGTCGGCAATATAGCCACCGCCATTGAAGTTTCCAACGAAAATGGCACTGTCCAGCTTGAAACCGCCGGTCGTATGTTGCGCTCAACGGTTGGAATTCTGACTGGTGAACAGCTTGCCGCCCTTAAGAAAGAATGGAATGAAAGCAAGTACGCGCGCCAGTACGGCAGTTTCGATGAAGCAATTCAGGGCGCCGGATTTAACGATAGCGACAAGCAATTGATGAAAGGGGTCTTCGGCAAAGGCAGCAATGAGCGTACTGCTGAGGATATCGCTGCTGCTGCCAAGCTTGTCGTCAATACATACAACGGTACTGAGTCTACTAATTCCAAAGCCGACCAATATCTACGTCAACTCTCAGATGTTATGGCAGGTGACAGCCCGGCCGCAGTCGCTGCGCGCAAAGCTCTTCAGGGCGATAAAGAATTCATGGCAGCCTACGATAAGGCTTTCGGTCCCAGAACCTGGGCAAGCGAGACCCAAAAGCGAGTTGCTCAGGACCTGTTGACTGAAGGAAGAATATCCCTTTCCACTATTGTCAGCGGTAATACTAAGAGTCTGGCTGGATTTTTCGATAATCCAGACGTCATTTCGGGAGCTCTGGCTAAAGCTACTCCCAAAGAGCAAGCGGATTTCCTCGCCGGAAGAAAATTGGCAGCCGAAAACCAGGATCCGGCCAAATTGACTCCTGAGCAGAGGGATCAGCTGGCTTATTTCAAAAAGCTCGATGAAACCTTCCGGGATAGAGGTGGCGACCGTCAGGCTGCAGCCTGGACCGAGCAGTTGATGTATGGCAAGAAGGGTTTGATTTCGGAAGCTGCCGCTACTCACAGTGACGGCGGCCTCTTTGGCATTGGCGCAGGGCACAGCCCAGATGCACTTGCCAAAGTATTCGAGAATATGACTCCTCAGCAGTGGGAGATGATCCGCAGAAAAGACAATAAAGAGTCCCCCTATCTGACCGACCTCAAAGCGTCTCTTTCCAAGTATGTCTCCGGACCTGAATTGGAGCGCATTAATAATTTGCTCGACGACAAGAGCCGGGCCAGAAGCTTTGACGAGTCTCAAAAGACTCGCCGCAGTCTGGATCAGGTAGCAGCTGATGTGGCTGGCACGCCGGAAGCCAGACAGTCCCTGGCGCAGCGCGTTTTGACGATGACACCCGATGAAGCGCAACAGTATAAGAATAATCCCGAGCAGAGGAAAAGAATCGGCGATGTTCTGAATCAGTCAGGTAACGACGAACAGTCACTGGCGGCCACTGTGCTTGCTCAGTCTTTGCTCAATCAGGTCGAGCAAACCGGCAAGCCTGTAACGCAGCTGTCACCCACGCAGCAGTTTGCCAAAGATATGATGGATGGCAAACTCGATACACCTACGAAGCGTATTGATGCAGTCGAGAAACTTGTGCTCGGAGATCCGGCACTGCGTGCTCGTTTGAACGAAATTCAGAACATGCGCGACAAAGGCACCATGTCTTCTGATTTCCGACTTTCGCAAGAAGACATCAATTTGTCTGGACTTCTTATGGGCTCGACCAGTCCGTTCGGATACCGAAATCTTCTTCGTGGTGAGCAGATCGGTATAGGTGAAAAGATTGCCGCCGGTGGCGGTGTCCTCGGTGACGGGTTCAAAGGCAGATACCCGGATATCGCAAAAATTGAACCACAATCAGAGCGTGATCGAATTGTCGGAATGCTCAGTCCACAACAGCAGGAGATCGCGCGCAACGTCATCAAGCAGGGCGGAAGGGCGGATCTGGCTGATGAGGCTCGTTCATATCTGGTCGGAGACGGTGGCAACTACAGAGAGTTCGTTGACAGACTCGGCAAGATGTCGGATTCGGACAGAGCCAATTTCTTCAAGACCTTCGAAGCGAAATACGGAAAAGACTTCAAAACAGCCTTCGTTGAGGGTGCGGCTCAGCGAGATGGATTGAGCAAAGATCATCAAGTAGTTCTCGATAAACTCGCCTCCCAAAATTTCAAGCCGACACTCGCGGACGAGTTGCGTCTCAAAGTGCTCGACGGTACATCTGCGTCTTACCAACCTTTTGAGGATCGCTTAAAGGGCTTGAACCCTGCGCAAATCCAACAGTTGAAATCGGAGTACTCACAAAAGTATGGTACGTCGCTAGATGGCGATTTGCTCGGACAAATAGATAATGCCGGAGCCAAGATAACTTTTGAGCGCATGCTGAAAGGTGCGCCAACCGACCCAGTTTCGGAATTTCTCGAGCGCACTGCCACTATCGACTTGACCGGCGCAAACTACGACGGTTCTCAGATCAATATGGAACGTGCGCTTCAAGTCAATCGAGATATGATCGCGCAGTATCAAGCAAATAGAGCCAAGATGACGCCTGAAATGCGTGATCGCATGGACAAATACTTTACGGAAGCGACCCAACAAAATCTTGATCACAAAGAGTGGGTTGCCAAACAGAAACAGTTAGCAATGGACATTGTCGTGACATCTGCCGCGATTGTTAGTATTGCAGCTACATTCGGTGGCTCGACTCCGCTAGTCGTGGGCGCGTCGGCGGTCGGCATGGGGACCTCTGTATATCGTCCGTTTGCTATGACTGACGCGCTCGGCAGCAAGACCATCACGCCCGAAGAATTCCGCGCGCAGGCGATAAGAGGCGGAATCGATGCGGCTCTCTTCGCCCCGGTTGGCGCCCTGGGCCGCGTTGCCACCATGTACAACGAGATAACCACCGGCACACGAGCCACAGAAACTGTCAACGCCTTGCTTAAAGCTGAGCAGGCGGTGCCGGCAGCCTTGCGTGTGGAGCCGGCCCTTCCCACTGCCAAAAAGTTGGAAGAAGTTATTGCCAGTGGAACTCGTGTTGCTAATGTAGAAAAAACAGCACCTGGCGTTGCAGCCGTAGAGCGAGAAGCAGCAGTGGTACCGGCAGTTGTCGCGAAAGTTGAGAAGCCGCTTGTAGTCACTGATGAAGCGGCCGCTGTACCGG
>CAZBOX010000003.1:73330-84033 GCA_964493595.1 uncultured Candidatus Obscuribacterales bacterium
CGAAAGTTGAGAAGCCGCTTGTAGTCACTGATGAAGCGGCCGCTGTACCGGCAGTTGTGGCGAAAGTTGAGAAGCCGCTTGTAGTCACTGATGAAGCGGCAGCTGTACCGGGGGTTGTGGCGAAAGTTGAGAAGCCGCTTGTAGTCACTGATGAAGCGGCCGCTGTACCGGCAGTAGTCGCGAAAGTTGAGAAGCCGCTTGTAGTCACTGATGAAGTGGCTGCTGTACCGGGGGTTGTGGCGAAAGTTGAGAAGCCCGTTGTAGTCGCTGATGACGCGGCAGGAACTCTTGTACGTGCCAACACCGAAGCTACCGCTCTTGCTGAAAGACAGGCTCTTGCAGTTGCTGCCACGAAAGGAGATCAAGCAGCCCTTGCGGCTCTCAAAGCCGAGGACCGCGCTTTGCTTGCGAAACTGGCTGAAAGTGGCGACTCAGGCGCGGTGAAAGCATTAGAGTCATTTGACCGCAATCAGCTAGCTGCGGCTGTAGCGCGTGGTGAAAGGCCTGCTGCAGAGTTGGCGGCCTTCGATAGAAAGGTGTTGGAAGCGGCTGCCGCACGCGGAGATGCTAAAGCAATCGAGGCTCTTGCTGCGATCAGAAAGTCAGAGGCGACTGCTGCAGTTGTGCCCAGGCGAGGACTTCTTACGACTGATGTTATGCGCCAAACTGGACTATTGCCGGAAGTGGCAATGCGCCACATAGAAAGGCTGGAGACCCCAGATCCTAAGCCTCCTGAAAAGCCACTGGAGCCTAGCTCTAAACTGTTGGAGCTTGCTACGGTAAGGCGCGGAGAAGGTCCCTGGCAGACCGCAGAGCGCATCTTAGCCACCGACGGTAAGAAGCATTCAGTCGACGAAGTGAGAGCACTGACAAAAGCCATTCAGGCTGCCTACAAGCTCGACAATAACGGCAACGGCGATATGAGCGGGCTGAAGGTCAAATACTCCTTTGCCGGCACGTCAGCCAATACCTTCTCTAATATCGTGGCCAACTGCAAAGACGATAAAGTCAAAGCACTTTTGCTTTCTCTGGCTAAAAGCTAGTTCTTACGTCGAAAGCTAGCGCTCATCATGGCTGTGGGGTTTATTTTTAAGCCCACATGTTTGGTCTTCAGGTCGGTATGACATTCCGTCAAACGAATGTCATACCGGCTTGCTAATTTATCCTGGCAAACCGCAGAAACCTCTCTGCCCTGCGCAGCAGCTCCCCTTGCATTAACGATTCTCGCTCCCCCTTTCCCCAGGAGCTTTACTATGGTCGGCGATAAAACTTGCGAAGTCTCAAAACAGTCCGAAGGAGCAGTGACTTCTAGCCATGTGGCAGAAGAAGCTGTTTGCGCTATCGAGATGCCGGCAGGCAAAGATACATCTTCCGGCATCATTCCTGCAGCCGATGAGTTCGAGTTCGTAAACGCTGAATTGGACACAACCAACAAGTCATTGGTAGACGAAAACAATCAGCGTCTTATGACTTCTGAGGCAGACCTTGCCAAAGCCGAGGACATTCGCAAAACATTGAATCCTGAATGGTGGCAGAACCTTGTCACTCTCGGCAATGCAGTTGATACTCAGAGACTTTATGACAGCTTGGCGGGTCTTCGGCAGGAGGACTTTGCTCGCGTTGCTCAAGTGTATGAGTCTCTGGATAATACTGGCAGCTTGCTGGACGACGTTCGCAAAGTGATGCCTCCCACTGACTTCGCACGCCTGGAGGCTAAGCTGGGCGCTGGTGCGGACGGAACAAATTTTGCCGGTGATGTGAATGTGGCGCTGGTAATGTCCTTCAATTCGTCTTCATCTCCCGAGTCTGCAGGTCGCCAACTGAGGGCTACATTTAGCGGCATGACCAGCGAAGACATTGCAAGAGCGCAACAAGATTGGGAGCAAAACTATGCTGCGCGTTACGAGGGGCAGTCATTCATAGAGGCAATCAAATCCTCGAATATTCCGGATGTCGACAAAAGTTTGATTGAATCTCTCTACATGAAGGGGCAAGATGCAATTAAGCCGGAAGACATCGTCGGTGCTGTCAGACAGGTGACGACCGATGTAGCTTATGACCATATCCCTGAGGAGTATGGACTAGATGTTGTTCAATCACTGATTGGTTCTGATGCGGCAGCGGTGAAGGCGGCTAGAGAATCTCTCAGCGCTGATGCTAATTTCGGGCTGTTGTACAGTACTGCGTTCAAAGACATGCCGCTGGCAGACTCGTATCTGCAGCATGGTCAGGCGACAGTGATGGATCAGGTTAGCGCTTACAAAGGCTGGCATCCATTTAGTGACACAGTGGGCAATATTGACGATGAAATCGCATTTGCAAAACCCGAAGATCGGGCAATGTATCTCAAAGGGCAGGAACTCGCCAGTACTCCTGACGAGGGGCTTTCCGAAGACCAGTTGCAAGCCAAGCAATACTATCAGGAGCTTCATGCTTCCTTTCTTTCAGTGGGCGGCAGTGAAGATCAAGCAGCGCTCTGGAGCGATAAGTTGAAGTATAGCGGCGGAACGATGGTTTCTTCGCTCGTTGATGCGCACATGTCCGGCAACCTTACCGATCAGATGCTCAAGGTTTCCATCGAGCAAATGAGCGAAGCCGATTGGAATAGACTGCATAGTGAAAGTGGCGCAGAGTCGCCGTTTATGTCCGACTTGAAAGGTTTGTTGGCGAGATATTCCTCTAATCCACAGGTTGCTCAGGAGTTGGAAGGGCTGTTGAAGCAAGTTGCCGATGCACCGTCTCATGCAGAGGTTAGTATTGCCCGCGGCGACTTGATGGATGTCCTGATTGAGAACGAAGGACCATCAGGTGATCCGTTTAAAATCGCTGATGCAGTAGCGCATATGTCTGCTGCTGATGTCGCGAAATATCTTGATGCTGCGGACCCGTCGTTTAAGGAAGAAGTGGACAGCATCGTTTATGGAACGGTCTGGCCGACAAGAGAATTCCACTTTGGAAATGAAGGCGGCGAGGCCGCCATGCTCTATGCGCAAATGATGCTCAAGCAAGTGAGTGAAACAGGAAAACCTCCTGTGGAAGGTCCGATTGAGACCGCCGTTCGCCGCGTTATGAACGGGGAAATCGATACTTCTGATATGAATGAAATTGCCGACAGGTCTGAGCGCATTGATGCGATGATGCAGATTTATGCGAATCCTCAGTACAAAGAAATGCTCGACAAGATGCACGCAGACCCTTACTATGAGCCGACATTGTTCGACAGAACATTGATGGGAACTATGGAAAGGTTGGATCCCAGCACGATGAATGTTGCATTGAGCAATATGCTGGAAGGCAATGGAATGGCTTTGGGTCCTGCAGTTTTGGGCGATGATGCGGCACCGCAAGGTTTGACTGATTACTCTTCTAGATTCGAGATGAGTAAAGACAACGAAGGATCATATCAACACGAATACGAGTTTCTAGACGCGGACAAGCAGAAAGTTCAAGATGTTATCAACGCGCAAAATGGCGAAACTTTGCCTGTTGATTATGCACGTATTTATGACATCGGTGATTCAACCGCTCGCAACGGCGTATTCCAGAGCGAAACTTTTCGCGATACCCTGGCGCATTTGGCTACTCTCGATCAGTCGGGGCGCGACCAATTCATGGCTGAATATCAGCAAAAATATGGTGAGCCTTTCGGAAGTGATTTCATTGCTCGAGCCGTTGCAGAGAATAATGATGAACGCTATACAACGCTGCTGCATCAAATTGAAAGCCAGGGCTATGACATAGAGCTGGAAGATATGATGCGACTGGCCGTACTCGATGGCGGAGAGTCCTATCGCAGCTTTGAAGGCGCGTTATCGCATTTGCAGCCGGAGCAAGTTGAATCGCTCAAGTCATCATATGCCGCCAAATACGGTGCAGATATGGAAGCTGATGTTCTCAGTCTTGCCGGTGGCAATTATGCTGACTCAATAATTTTGTCGAACCTGCTCAGTTCTAAGGAAACAGATCCGATTCAGGATTTCCTCGACAGAACTTACAATTTCTCCAAAGATGGCATGGTTGTCGACCCTACCCACGACCAGGTGCTTGGTGCGCTGCAACGCAATGCAGATTTGATTCAGCAATATGCAGCTCTGAAGGAAACATTGCCTCCTGAGGCTCTCCAAGCTGTTCAAGACTACTTCAGAGCCTCGCTTCGCAACAATCTGGACACCAAAGAGAATGTCGCAGCGCTGGCTCAAAATGCTCTCAATGCAATCGTTATCGCCGGCACCATTGCCACCTGCTGGGGCGGAGTTACCGGTGCTGTTGGGCTTGGCGTCGTGCTGGGAACGGCTGCAAATCGCACCAGCCTCATGAAATACATTGAGGGCGGTACTTTGACAAAAGAGGAAGAAATTGCCCTTGGTATCCAGAGCTCGATCGATATTGGCGGTACTGTGGGCGTCAACCTCCTCGCCAATACAGCCCGCGCTGCATTCAGTGCATATAAGGCAGGTACGCCGCTTTCCGAAGCCTTAGAGACCGCGACCGAAACGATCGCCACCGCGAATGCCAGCAACAGGGTCGCTGCACCAGTGGTCCGTGCCAGTACCGAAGCCGCCGAGGCTCCGGTGGAGATTGCCACCACTACTGTTGCGAATAATCTGGATACTGCAGCTGTCGTAGCTGAGGAGTTGCCCGCAGCAAAAGCAGCAACAGATGCCAATGTAGCTCTTGATGCTGCGCCGGTGAACAATGCAGTGAACGCGCTGGAAGTAAAACCTGCAACGACCGTAGTAGCTCAAGAGTTTCCCGAGCAACTTAGTCTCAATCAGGCAAAGGCAGTGCCGGAAATCATCGATACCGCTGCTGACCTGGCTGTTGTCGCACCAAAAGGCGCCGTTGTTGCGGAAAACGCTTCGGAAATAGTCGAGGATACTCTCAATTTCGAACCTCAAACAGAAACGGTGGTTGCTCCGATGAAGGCTTTGCCGACTGAAGAGTTGATCGCCATGGCTACCGTGCGACGTGGCGAAGGTCCCTGGCAGACGGCAGAAAGAATTCTGGCTGCAGGTGGTGGCACATATGGTGTCGATGAGGTACGCGCTCTTACAAAAGCAATTAAGGCAATCTATATAGCAGACAGCAATAACCCAGACATTGCCGGACTAAAGGTCAATCACCAATTCATTACTGCCAACAACTTCGACCAACTCATTGACAGCGTGAACAACGAGGCTGTCGAAAATGCTCTGAAAGGATTGGCAATGGCTAGTTGAGCAATTCAAATCGGTGAACGGAACGTATACAGCCATGCGTTTTGTTCAGATTCAAACAAAAACTCCCGAGCCTGACTCGGGAGTTTTTAATTTCTTTTCTGACTTGCAATTAGATTTGCGGAGGGTTTGATCCCAGCAGGGGGCTGTTTAATCCAGACACTGAAACTGCCGCTGTCGTGGCGTTCAGGACGGGCGCGCCGGGATGACGCTTCACTTGCCCCAAAAGACGTTGTCCGTTTCTCACAATTGTTTGTGATTCGACAAGACGTTGTCCGAGGTTTTGCAAATCGGTGTCGATACGGGTCAGCACAGATTCAGCATAGTGGTCCGCACCTTCGCGGGTAGCGGCCGCATGCTCTTCGGCTTCCAGGCGAATCTTTTCAGCTTCGGCCAGAGCTTCTCTGCGCATTTGTTCGACTTCAGAAACTACTTGCTTGCGGATGCGTTCGACTTCAGCTTGCACGGCCTTGAGAAGCTCGGATTCGTGCAGCATGTTCTCGGCTTGTCGGCGAGCAGTTGCGATAATTTGTTCGGAGCGACGTTGGGACTCGCCCAAAATCTCGTCGCGGCGCTGAAGAACATCTCCAGCTTCTTTCAATTCTTCCGGCAAGCGAGCGCGAGCCTTATCGAGCACATCGAGAAATTCATCAGCATTGATGAATTTGTATTTGTACACGCCTACAGCGTCATCAATGAGATGCTCAAGCAAATCGAGATGCTTATATATCGAAGTTTGCTTGTAGGTCGCTGCAGTTGCTTGTTGCTGTTGCGGAGATACAGTTAGCGTCGTCATCTATTTGGTGCCTCTGCTGAAATGCCTCTTCAGGTATTCGTTCACAGGTGGAGGGACAAACTGGGATACGTCACCGCCGAGGCGGGCAATTTCCTTCACAGTGGATGAACTGATAAAAGAATACTCGGCTTTTGTCATGAGAAAAATAGTTTCTAGTTCAGGAAAGAGTTGCTTATTCGCCTGCTCCATTCCCAGCTCCGCTTCGAAGTCGGAAATAGCTCGCAGCCCCCGTATCAGAACTTTGATGTCGTTCTGTTTGGCGTAATCAACCGTAAGCCCCTGAAAAGAACCTACAGAAACGTTTTTCAGATCCTTTACTGCTTCACTGATTAACTCCGTTCTCACCTCAGGCGCCAGCAGCGGGGATTTCCCGGGATTGCCGACAACTGCCATGATTACTTCATCAAACAGTTTGCTGGACCGCTGGACGATGTCCAGGTGCCCATACGTCATAGGATCGAATGAACCAGGATATATAACTCGGACCATTACCCTATGTAAGCCGTATAGACCAATAATCGGTCAGGAACTGTCAACTGACATGGCTTTTGGCCTTGTCAATGGAGCAATGATAACACGGCAATTTCTTGGAAACGCTATGGAGAGGCCATATATTGCTAATCTTCCCGCGTGACGCATGTCAAGCGTTTAATGAATCCACGAGAGGCGCGAATAATTCGCGTTTTTCGAAACGCAAGCGAATCAATTGCTCAGGTGAGAAAAAACAAATTTATGAAGCTAGTTCGTGAGATGTGACGTTTGGCTTGGCCACAGCGTTTTCTTCCGTTGCAGCTGTACTGTTTTCATCTCTTACCGGTTCAACTTCCTCATAAGGATTGCCGGTCGGCAGGAAGAAAGAGAAGGTCGAACCCTGACCCAGCGCCGATTCTACGGTCACGCGGCCTTTGTGCTTCTCGATGATTTTGGTGACGATGGTCAATCCCAAACCGGTTCCTTTGATCGTGTGAACCTTTCGTTCGACCCTGTAGAAACGATCAAATATTTGAGGCAAGCATTCTTCCGGGATGCCTATACCGTTGTCCTTAATAGCCACCTGCACTTCTTTGGATTCAGGCAGGTGGTTAATGAGCACTTCGATCGTTCCGCCGGCAGGCGTATATTTGATCGCGTTGGTGAGAAGATTTATAGCTACGCGTTCAATCGATTCGCGATTCATATATACATCCGGCACTTCCGGACCTTGCGTAACTTTCAATTCCAGCTCGCGATCACGTGCCATTAGATTGACTGAGCGCACAGCCTGCTCTACAGCATCAAAAACTGGAAAAGCGATGAGCTCGAGTTCTCTGTCGCCTTCTTCGATGCGGCTCAGTTCCAGCACGTCATTGACGAGATACATAAGTCGGTCTGCTTCATTGTCGATGATGTCGAGAAACTCGCGATAGATGTCCGGATCGAGTTTTTCACCGTGATTGCAGAGGGTGTCGACATAGGTTTTGATTGAGGTGATGGGCGTGCGCAGCTCATGTGATACGTTCGAGATGAATTCGTTTTTCATCTTCTCGAGCTCAGCTTCTCGAGTGACGTCGTGCATGATCATTACTGATCCGAGGAATTCTTGGTTCAAACTTATCGGCGCAATGTGCAGGCGCACGGTCAAGTCGCCCAGGTGGATAGATTGAACAACCGGCTCAAGCGTGCCAGGCGAGACTGTGTCGGTGAAAGCTTGCACGATGTGGCAGATTTGCGGGGAGTCAGGCTCTTCCGTGCAAAAGATGAGCGGTTTGCCCAGCAATTCTTTTGCTTCTTTTGCGAACAACTGGGTGGCAGCCGCATTGACGATCTGGACTTTATTATCGCGGTCGCAGACAACAACACCGTCGGCGATGGACATCAGCACGAGCTCTAACTTGTTGCGCTCAGAGATGTATTTGTTCCTCTCAGCCATCAGCGTGTCGACATTTTGTTTGTCGTATTGCTGCAATCGGCTGGACATGTAATTGAATGCATTGACCACGTGGTCGATTTCTCGCCCGGCTCTTTGAGATTTGATCTGGTGTCCGAATCGCCCGGCTGCGATTTCGCTGGCGCCTTGAGAAAGAATGCGCAGGGGTCTATTGATCAGAGCATAGTTTGCCCACAAGCCCAGTGCGCCCAAAAGCCCGACCAATCCGAAGATTGAGACAAGGAAGTTGCGTGTTTCTTTCTGCGTTCCCAAAATAGTGAAAGCATTGCTGTCCAGTCCGACCCAGCACATGCCCAGTTTTTCATTGTTGCGCTCCATCGGCACGGCGATATTGGTAACGGGACGATAGCCGTATGGACTCGGATAGACGTTAGGTGTCGCGTACTTGTCGGGCGCTTCTCTGAATATAGGAAAGATAGGACGGGTGTCGTTGTTCTTCGATCTGAGCGATTCGCTGTCCAGCATCACCTTACCGGATGGGTCGCAGAAAACGATGTAAACGATCGAAGGGGTTTTCTGACATTCGGTCAAAATGTAGTATTTGAGACCTTCCAGATTGCCGTCGTGCGTGAGCGACTCGGCGCCGCCGCGCGCAAGCGCGTGCGCAAGAGCTACCCCGAATTGCTCGACGGATTGATTGAGCACTCGCTGGGCTCGATCGACCCAGACCCAAGCGGTAAAAGTGACCAGTGCTGAAATGCTGAGGATGCCGAGCACGAGCAACTGCTTCTGCGCTGATACGCGCGCCCACATAACGATCAGCTTGTCGACGGTGCGCGGCGCTTTCAAATGCTGAGGCGGTTCTTTGGTGATAATCGCCGGATCCTCTTAATGGGTGACGCGCATCTTTCTTGTATGCGCTATGACCTGTAGTGTGCCCTGTTGCAATTCGGCAGCGATTTTTAAAAACCCCAGGCCTAGACCAATTCTATCGGAATTAACCTTCTGCACTCCACAACTGTGGCGAATTCCAAAGCACCTTACTGTTTAAATCGCTCTTGGCAAGGGAAAAACGGGAGAAGGGGGGGCAAGAAGCGAATCCATAACATTTAGGAAGTCAGATATGGAAACCTCTTATCCCGAAGCGAAAACTGCCAAGCGCTCACCAAAGCAGGCTCCCGCCTTTCTCAAGGAGGAGGAGACTGATGATTTGGTGCGTCAATACATGCCTCTTGTGCGTCAATTCGCCAGGCGGTATGCGCAGTTCAACCCGGATTACACCGAGGACCTCGTACAGGTGGGTTCTATCGGGCTTCTGAAAGCTATCAAATACTATGATCCTCGCAGAGCCCGTTCTGCAAGCTTCAAAACGCTCGCCACTTGCTACATAAGGGGCGAGATTCGCCATTATCTGCGCGACCACTGCTCCTTAGTCCAGGTGCCACGTCGATTGACCGAAATGAACTCCCAGTTGGCGCAACTGGAAGAGAAGCTGACCAAAGTTTTGGATCACGTGCCTTCGGTGAACGAACTGGCTGTCTATTCCGGCTTTACTGTGCAAGAAGTGCTGGAAGCTCAGCAGTCCTGGGAGGCGCGTATTCACTACGAGTCTTTCGACTCGCAAAGTGAGGATGAAGACAGAGAAGATCGACGCAGCTTGAGTGAGACTGTGCCAGATAAGCGCTATCAGGAGCAGTTGTCTTCCAACGAGGAACGCGAACTGGTTGCTCAGGCTCTCAAGAAGCTAGGGGACCGGACTCGGCAGATAGTCGAATTTGTTTACTTTTACGACCTATCGCAAAAAGAAACCGCCACAGTCCTGGGTCTTTCGGAAATGGGCGTCTCGCGCGCGGTCCACACGGGCTTGAAGCGCCTCAAAGAAATCATGCAGAACGATGGTGTTGTGTCGCATCGTAAGTGCCTGCCTCCAGAACAATAAAGGTTGAAATTAATTCTTGAATTCGGGTGGATGTCAAGATTGACAACCATTTAATCCCTGCTAACATTTTGCGTTTGAGGGGCGGTCCTCTATTAAAACCCAGGCCCCAAGCCGTATATCCAGCGGATCCACTTTTACTACATTTTGGCTGAGGAAGAGATAATGCCGACAGGCGGCGAGTCTATAGTGGCACTCGAGCATTTGGATAGCCATATAAAGGCGATACTGAAGCTTAAGCTGCGCGCTTTCGTGCATCTAAATCCTTGCTTCGATAGCATGCATTCCATTGATGCAAGCCGTGGGCTTGCTCACACAAAGCGGAATAGTTTGGAAATCGCAAAGCCCGCTGTTCAACCCCTGTATGACTTTCCGCCAATTCCGGACGCATCTTTCGCTCCTCGCGAGACCGATTTATCAGCAGCGGAGCAATATACGACTAAGACGCCCTATTCAATAGAAGCGAGCGCACAGTCGGCTGATTGTCCAAATCGCTTTGCCTCACCGCGTTTGCGCCGACGCGCCCGAGTTTAGCCCAGGGCCGGAGCGCCGGCTTCTAGCCGGCTTATTTTGTCTTTGAGATATTGACTGCCCTGGGGCGAGTCTTTGTTGTGCACTGAGTGTCGTGTGTGTAGCGCGTGTAGTGTTCCTGAAGTTCTTAAAGCAACTGAAGTTCTTGAAGTTCTTGAAGTTCTTGAATTTCTTGAACTTCTTGAACTTCTTGAATTTCTTGAATTTCTTGAAGCTCCTGAAGCCCTGAAGTTCTTGTGGTTCCCACAGTTCGTGTAGAACGTGTAGCGCCAGGATGGCGGCGCTCCGGCCGACAAGCGACAAGATGGCGGCGCTCCGGCCGACAAGCAAAAGGAGCCGCCAAGATGGAGGCGCTCC
>CAZBOX010000003.1:84133-84429 GCA_964493595.1 uncultured Candidatus Obscuribacterales bacterium
GGCCGACAAGCGAAAAGAGCCGCCAAGATGGCGGCGCTCCGGCCGACAAGCGAAAAGAGCCGCCAAGATGGCGGCGCTCCGGCCGACAAGCGAAAGGAGCCGCCAGGATGGCGGCGCTCCGGCCGAGAAGGAAAAGGAGCCGCCAAGGTGGCGGCGCTCCGGCCGACAAGCAAAAGGAGCCGCCAGGATGGCGGCGCTCCGGCCGACAAACAAAAAGAGCCGCCAGGACGGCGGCACTCCAAATGGTCGGGACGAGAGGATTCGAACCTCCGGCCTCACCCACCCCAAAGGTGCGC